>JADGNU010000037.1 GCA_017883305.1 Candidatus Aminicenantota bacterium
GTCATCGCGCCATAACGGCTGACCCGGCCGAAGGACGGCCGCAAGCCCGTGACGCCACAGCGGCTCGCGGGCGAGATGATCGAACCGCGCGTCTCGGAGCCGATGGCGAAAGGCACGAGCCCCGCGGCCACGGACGCCGCCGGCCCGGCCGACGATCCGCTTGATCCCTGGCCGGCGTTGGTCGGATCCCACGGGCTCTTCGTCTGACCGCCGAACCAGCGATCGCCCATGGCCAGGGCGCCGAGGGTGAGCTTGGCCACGAGAACGGCGCCGGCCGCGGTCAGCCGCTCGTAGACGGTCGCATTGCGGTCGATCGTCTGGTCCTTGAAGGGCGACGCCCCGAAGGTCGTCTTGTACCCCTTGACGGCCAGGAGGTCTTTCGCGCCCCACGGCACGCCGTGGAGAAGCCCGCGGTATCTCCCCGCGGCGATCTCCTTATCGGCCCGCGCGGCCTGCTCCAAGGCCATGTCCTCCATCAGCGTGACGACGTTGTGGAGGACGGGATCGTATTTTTTCAGCCGCTCGAGGCAGAGCCTGGTCAGGTCGACGGACTTGATCTCGCGCTTCTTGAGGAGCGACGCCAGGTGCGTTACCGGCAGGAACACCAGGTCCTCGTCCGTCCGGGGCTTGGTCACCCGCGGCTTGCTCGTTCTCAAGAACGTTTCCCCGGCCGGGAGCTTCGTCCCCGGGAGGACGGGGTTGAAAACGAGAGCCGAGGGCGTGTCGTTGCCGAGGCCCATCTCGCGCAGGGCCTGGAAATCCTGAAGCAGGCTGCCGCGCCGGTTCAGGCCCTCGGCGACGGCCTTTTCCGCCTCGGGCGTGAGCGGGACGCCGGCGATCTTGGCCGCCGCCGCGACCATCTCGGGCTTGATCTCAGCCGCGTCCTGGGCCAGGGCCAGGAGCGCGCCCGGCAGAAGCGTCCCGCCGAGGCCCGCGGCCCCGAAATAGCCCAAAAATCTGCGACGGTTGACCGTCTTTTGGTCGGCCTCGTTGGGTTTGTCTCGCTCGATCATGAGGGCTCCTTTCTCGACGAAGCCCTATCCTATGCGCCAGCCCTGATTTTTTCAATCCGCCGCCCCGTCGCCGGCCCCGTTTTCCCCTGATAAGGCCCTTGCTATTTGGGCGCGCTTCGGATACAATTTTCTATCGGTGCTTCTCGGATTTTCCTCTGAAGCGAACCGACAGATCATCATCATCTCACAAGGAGTTTTCCCATGGCGACCAAAGGGTTCAATGCCTTCGAGATGGCCCAAAAACAGTTCGACTCTGTCGCGGACCTCCTCGAGCTCGACCAACCCACCCGGGATCTCCTGCGGCAGCCGCTGCGGGAGTACCATTTCTCGATCCCCGTCCGCATGGACGACGGCACCGTCCGCGTGTTCCGCGGATTCCGCTGCCAGCACAACGATGCCCGCGGCCCCTGCAAGGGCGGCATCCGCTTCCACCCCCAGGAGACGATCGACACGGTCCGCGCCCTGTCGATGTGGATGACCTGGAAGTGTTCCGTCGTCGACATCCCTCTCGGCGGCGGCAAGGGCGGCGTCATCTGCGATCCGCACGACCTCAGTCAGCGCGAGCAGGAACGTCTCTGCCGCGGCTGGGTCCGGGTCCTGGCCCAGGACGTCGGCCCCCTGCGCGACGTTCCCGCCCCCGACGTCATGACCAGCCCGCAGCACATGCTCTGGATCCTCGACGAGTTCGAGACGATCCACGGCGCCAAATACCCGGGCTTCATCACCGGTAAGCCCGTGGGCATGGGCGGCTCCCTCGGCCGGACGGAAGCGACCGGCTACGGCGTCGTCTTCACGCTCCGCGAAGCCCTCAAAGAGATGGGCATCAAGCCCGAGACCACGACGGCGTCCGTCCAGGGCTTCGGCAACGTCGCCCAGTACGCCATTGAGCTCTACACCAAGCTCGGCGGCAAGGTCGTCGCGGTCTCATGCTGGGACCAGAACGACCAGGCCTCCTACACCTACCGGAAAAAAAGCGGCGTCAACCTGCAGGAGCTTCTGGCCATCACCGACCGTTTCGGCGGCATCGATAAGGCCAAGGCCGAATCCCTCGACTACGAGCGGCTGCCCGGCGAGGCCTGGATCACACAGGACGTCGACATCCTCTTCCCCTGCGCCCTGGAAAACCAGATCAACGGCGAGACGGTCAAGAAGATCGCCCCTCGCGTCAAGATCATCGCCGAAGGCGCGAACGGACCGACAACCCCCGAAGCCGATGTCGTCATCAAGAGCCGCGGCATCTTCGTCATCCCCGACTTCCTGGCCAACGCCGGCGGGGTCACCTGCAGCTACTTCGAGCAGGTCCAGTGCAACATGAACTTCTTCTGGACCCAGGAAGAGGTCCTGAGCAAGCTCGACGACAAGATGACGGCCGCCTTCAAGGCCGTCAGCGAGCTGGCCCGGACGCGCAAGCTTTTCATGCGCGACGCCGCGTACGTCATTTCCGTCAGTCGCGTCGCCAACGCCTGCAAGGACCGCGGCTGGGTCTGATCGCCTCTATTATTCGCGACGTTACAGTCCTGTCTTCCCCGGTTTCCGCCGGGGGAGGCGGGGCTTTTTCGACCACACGGCCTCTGGCCGGAACGGACGGGGCCGCCCGTACGGCCTCCCTCGGCGGGAGGCCGCGGCGGCTGAGGAGGGACGCCGCGACATGACCGACTCGCGTACGCCGAAGGCCGTCGACACCCTGTTCTCAACCCTTCACGAGCGGGCCAAGGAGTTGAGCTGTCTCTACCGCGTCGAGGAGATCCTCAGCATCTACGACGTCCCCCTCGAGGACGTCTTCCGACAGATCATCGAAGCCGTGCCGCCGGGCTGGCAGTACCCGGATTGCTGCCAGGCCCAGATCACCTACGGCTCGGATATCTACGAGTCCCCCGACTTCGAGGAAACGCCCTACACCTATTGCGCCGAGATCCGCGTCCAGGACGCCTCGGTCGGCCGGCTGTGCGTGTCCTACAAGAAGCCGACCCCGGAGAGCGATTGCGGGCCGTTCATGAAGGGCGAGGTCAAGCTCATCCAGTCGATCGCCGAGCGGCTCGGCCACTTCATCCTCCACCAGCGCTTGCGGGGGATGTACGAGCAGATCAGCGACGAACGCCGAGACGGGGCCGAGGGGAAGCAGGGCTGGCGGATCGCGCTCGATCTCCTGCGCAACACCAACCCCAACCTCCTCTCCCGAGTCTCGCGGAAAATGATGAACTACCTCGGCTGGCGCGGTGTCTCCGAGGCCCGGGACCTCCTGCAGCGCTTCAGCGGCGACGGCGTGGCCGGACTTTTCGGGGAATCCAATCTCCCCCAGACCCGGGAATCGATGGACCGCTTCTTCGAGCTGACCGAAGAGACCTTCCGCCTCGCCGCGGCCAACCTGACCGACGACGAGATCCTCGACCGCATTCAGAAGTGGATCAACGAGGACCGCTCGAGCGCGGCGGTCAAGGCCCTGGAGAATGTCTACTCCGACCTGGCCGAGGTCCTCGACAGCATGCGCCGGATCAAGATCGTGGCCCCCGAAGGCATCCAGCTGCCGCGGTCCCTGGCCAACAGCGTCCGCGTCGCCCTGATCCGGCGGTTCTTCACCGAACAGCTCGAGTTCATCAACGTCGCCAAGAAGTACATTGACATCGAGGATTTCTTCGACCTCATGGAGCGGATCGTCTTCCCGCCCGGCAGCCACGGCAAGCTCGGCGGCAAGAGCGCCGGGCTGTTCCTGGCCAGCCGCATCCTGAATCAGGCCGCCCGCCGCACCAAGATCATCGGCGATGTCAAGAAACCCAAGACCTGGTACGTCACGTCGGACGGGCTGATCGCCTTCACGACCCACAACAGCCTCGACGATATCCACGAGCAGAAGTACAAAGACATCGAGATCGTCCGCCAGGAGTACCCTCACCTCGTCCAGGTCTTTAAAAACTCGACCTTCCCCCCGGAGATCGTCAAGGGCCTGTCCGTGGCCCTGGACGATTTCGGCGAAGTGCCGCTCATCGTCCGCAGCTCGAGCCTGCTCGAGGACCGGCTGGGCACGGCCTTCGCGGGCAAGTACAAAAGCCTGTTCCTGGCCAACCAGGGCGACAAGCAGCAGCGCCTCGAGGCCCTGCTCGACGCGGTGGCCGAGGTTTACGCCTCGATCTTCAGCCCCGACCCGATCCAATACCGGGCCGAGCGCGGCCTCCTCGATTATTACGAGGAGATGGCCGTCATGATCCAGGAGGTCGTCGGGACCCGCGTCGGGAAGTACTACTTCCCGGCCTACGCCGGAGTCGCGTTCAGCCGGAACGAGTTCCGCTGGTCGCCGCGCATCCGGCGCGAAGACGGGCTGCTCCGGCTCGTCCCCGGCTTGGGCACGAGGGCCGTCGACCGGATCGCCGACGATTATCCCGTCCTCGTCTCCCCCGGCCAGCCGAATTTGAGGGTCAACGTGTCGACCGACGAGGTCGTCCGCTATTCGCCCAAGAAGATCGATGTCATCGACCTCGAGGAAAACACGTTCCTGACCAAGGACATCCACGAGGTCCTGCGGGAGGTCGGCCCCGACTTCCCCGCGCTGACCAAGATCTTTTCCATCTACAAGGACGGCCTTCTCCAGAGGCCCATGGGCCTGGCGACCGATATGTCCCGGGACGAGGCCGTCGTCACCTTCGACGGCCTCATCTCCGGGAGTCCGTTCATGCTCCGGCTCGAGGCCATCCTGAAGACTTTGTCCACGGCCCTCGGCGTCCCGGTCGATATCGAGTTCGCTTCGACGGGCACGGATTTCTACCTCCTCCAGTGCCGGCCCCAGAGCCAGGCGGCCGAGGACGTGGCCATGGAGATCCCGTCGAACCTGCCGGACGATGCCGTCCTGTTCACGGCCCGGAAGCACATCTCGAACGGCCGGGTCGCCGATATCACCCACATCGTCTACGTCGACCCCGACCGCTACGGCGATCTGGCCGAGCTCACCGACCTCGTCACGGTGGGCCAGGCCGTTGGCAAGCTCAACAAGATCCTGCCGCGGCGCCAGTTCATCCTCATGGGCCCGGGACGGTGGGGCAGCCGCGGCGACATCAAGCTCGGAGTCCGTGTCACCTATTCCGAGATCAACAACTCGGCCATGCTCATCGAGGTCGCGCGCAAGAAGGGGAACTACGTCCCCGACGTCTCGTTCGGGACGCATTTCTTCCAGGACCTCGTCGAGTCGGACATCCGCTACCTGCCGCTCTATCCGGACGACGAAGGCGTCAAGTTCAATGAGAAGTTCCTCCGCGAGTCGCCGAACAAGCTGGCGGACCATTGCCCCGAGTGTGCCGGGCTCTCGGACGCCCTGCGGGTCATCGACGTCCCCGAGGCCACCGGCGGCAAGGTCCTCCGCGTGGTCATGAACGCCGATCAGGAGGCCGCCGTGGGCTACTTCGCCGCGCCCGAGACGGCGGTGCGAACGGCCCGGGCCGGCGGAGCAGCCTCGGTCAGCGAGGACGACGACGCGTACCGCTGGCGGACGCGCATGGCCGAAAGGGTGGCCTACCACTGTGGCGCTCTGAAATGGGGGGTCCGTGGGGTCTACATGATCGACTCGAGCGACGGCGGCGAGGTCGACCCGTCCAGCCCCATCCGTTTGGCCGTCCATTTCACCGGCAGCGGCCGCCAGCGCAAGGAGCTCGAGACCTGGCTCCAGGGCTGGAGCCTGTCGCTCGCCGAGATGAATTATTTCCGGACGGGCTTCCACTCCGACGGCCTGCTCGAGGTCCACTTTCTAACCGACGAGAAGGTCCGCGGAGAGAAGGACGTCGCCGAGCTTCTCAAGGTCGGATCCGATCTCGTCCGCGAGCTGCCCCTCGGGCCAAAGGTTTCGCCGTAGGCCCAAACGCAATGGCCCGAGTTCTACAAGTTCCCATCCATCAGTTCGCCCACGAGGCGATGGCAACGACGTTCGAGATCTTCATAGCGGGCAAGAAGGAGGCGTATGCCGGGCAGGCGGCCCGGGCGGCCTTCGACGACGTCGACCGCCTCGAGCGGCTCTTCAGCCGCTTCGACCCGTCAAGCGAGATCAGCCGGATCGGGCGGCTCGAGCCCGGAGGTTCCCTGCTTGTCGGGATCGAAACGGCCGAGGTCCTGGGCCTGGCCGCTTTCGTCCAATCCGAAACGAACGGCGCCTTCGACATCAACTATCTCGGGGAGAGACGGCCGGAGGGAAGGCGAACAAGATCCGGGCCGCGGCCGGTCGCGGCGCTCCTCGCCTTAGGCACCGACGGGCATGGCTTCGAAGTGACCCGGCTTCGGCCCAAGGGCCGGGCGTCCGCCCCGGGGATCGAGCTCGATCTCGGGGCCGTCGGCAAGGGATACGCCCTCGATGCGGCCCTGTCCGTGCTGCGGGATTGGGACGTCGGGAACGTCCTTCTCCACGCCGGAACGAGCACGGCCCTGGCCGCGGGACCCGGCCCGGGGGGCGCCGGGCGCGGACCGGGCTGGCCGGTCGGCGCCGGTTCGACGGCCGGGGCCACATGCGGCCCGGGCCGCGTCATCCTCCGCAACCGCGCCCTGAGCGGATCGGGGACCGAGGTCAAGGGCGCCCACATCATCGACCCCAGGACCGGGCGTCCGGCCGCCGGGCACGCCGCAGCCTGGGCCTCGCATCCCTCCGCCGCCGCGTCGGACGCTCTCTCGACGGCGTTCATGGTCATGTCAACGGCGGAGGTGGCCGCGTTCTGCGGCCGGCATCCCGTCGTCTGGGCCCTCGTGAAAATCGGGGCCAAAACGTGTAGAATATTCAACGCGGCCGTTATCGCCGAGAAGCGGCCGGCGAGAAGAAGGAGACGATGACGATGAAGAAATGCCTCAGTTTCATAGCCCTCTTCGGCCTCGGCCTGGCCATCCTGGCCCCGGCCGCCCCAGCCCAGGACCAGGGAAAAGAGGTCCTGAAGATCCAGCTGCCCAAGCCGATGTTCGTCGGCACCCCCAAGAATATCCGCACCCCCAACCTCGAAACGGTCACGGGCCGGCCCCGCGGTCCCTTCATGGTCCCGGCCGGCACGGTCCTCCTCTCGGCCGGCAAGCCGGTCACGTCAAGCGACAAGGAGCCCGTCATCGGCGAGGTCTCCTACGTCACGGACGGCAAGAAGTCCGGCGAGGACGGCTACTACGTCGAGCTCGGGCCCATGCTCCAATGGGTGCAGATCGATCTCGGCAAGCCCCAGGAGCTCACGGCCATCGTCGCCTGGCACTACCACAGCCAGGCCCGCGTCTACCGGGACGTCATCGTCCAGGTCTCCGACGACAAGGATTTCATCAGCGGTGTCGCGACCGTGTTCAACAACGACCACGACAACACCTCCGGCCTCGGGGCGGGCAAGGACAAGGAGTACATCGAGACCTTCGACGGCAAGCTCTTCGATCCCAAGGGCGTCAAGGCCCGCTACGTCCGCCTCTACAGCGGCGGCAATACGTCGAACGACATGAACCATTATGTGGAGGTCGAGGTCTACGGTCTGCCGGCCAAATGAAGAAAAAGGCCTTTCGGGGTCTGTTCCTCTGCGCCGTCCTTGGCGCCTTGGCGTTCCGGGTCGCCCGCTTGGACATCCGGCCCATGCACGCCGACGAGGCCAACCAGGCGGTCAAGTTCGGCGATCTCCTGGAGCGCGGGGAATACCGCTTCGACCCCCAAGACCATCATGGCCCGACGCTCTATTACCTAACCCTGCCCGCGGCCTGGGCGGCCCGCGCGACGACCCTGGCCGGGCTGGATGAGCGGGTCCTGCGGCTCGTTCCGGCTCTTTTCGGGGCCGCCCTCCTTCTTGTCCTGCTGCTCTTCTCCGGAGGCCTCTCTCGCGAGGCGGCGCTCGCGGCCGCGGCGCTGGCGGCCGTCTCGCCCGCGCTGACCTACTTCAGCCGTTTCTACATCCAGGAGACGCTTCTCGTCTTCTTTCTTGCGGCGCTCATCGGCGCCGGATGGCGCTACGCGCGGAAGCGCTCGGCCCTCTGGGCCGTCCTGGCCGGCATCTCGGCGGGGATGATGTTTGCCACCAAAGAAACGAGCGTCATTCTCTTCGTCGCGATCGCTGCGGCCTTCGTCGGGCTCTCGCTCATCGAAAGCCTTGGAGCCCGCCGTCACGGGGGCGCCGCCGCCGGGGAGGCCTGGGTCTGGCGGGATTCGCGGATGAAGCTTCCGACCGCCTTCCACCTTGCGCTCTTCCTCGCGGCCGGCATCATCACGGCCATCGCTTTCTACACCTCGTTCTTCCATAACACGCAGGGGCTGGCCGATTCGGTCCGGGCCATCGGCGCCTCGTTCGCCAAGGCAGGCGATCCCGGCTTCCACGCCCATCCCTGGTATTACTATTTCCAGACGCTGGCCTATTCCAAGACGGCCGGCGGCCCGGTCTGGAGCGAGGCCTTCCTGCTTTTCCTGGCCGTGGCCGGCGGCATCGCTGCCCTGGGGCACGATGCGGGCCGGGAAGGGAGCCCCCGCTTTCTCCGCTTCGTTCTTCTTTTCACGGTCATCACGGCCGCGGTCTACAGCCTCATCCCGTACAAAACGCCCTGGAACCTGCTCCCCTTTTATCTCGGACTCGTTATCCTGGCCGGCAACGGGGTCGCGCTCCTGCTGAGGATCAGCCGTTTCAAGCTGGTCAAGGTCCTCGTCCTGGCGGTCCTCATCCCGGGATTCGCCGACCTGGCCCGTCAGGACTATCGGGCGAATTTCAAGCTCCCGGCGGACCCGGTCAATCCCTATGCCTATGCCCAGACGAGCCCCGATCTGCTGAAGCTCGTCGCCCAAGTCGACCGCGCCGCCGCCGTATCCCCAGAGAAACTGGATCTTCTGGTCGAGGTCATCGCCTCTCCGGATGAGACCTGGCCCTTGCCCTGGTATCTCAGGAAGTTCGGACGGGTCGGCTATTGGACGAGCCCCGAGGCGGCCCAACGGGACGCCGGCGCCAGACAAGCCGCGGTGGTCATCTCCGGCGCGGCCTTCGCGGACGCGGTCGCCGCCCAGCTCGGGGACGGCTACGAGCAATCCTTCTACGGCCTTCGGCCGGAAGTCGTCCTGGCCCTCTTCGTCCGCCACAACCCCTGAGCCGCAGGTCCGCGACGGCTGGCGACCATTTTTTGGTTCATCTCCCATTTCCGGGAAATCCGTCTCGAGGCGGCGATGGATATCGCCACGAAGCCCCGTGAGGGAAGGGGGACCGGCGGGTAGCGGAGTCTTCGAAGCGACCTGCAGAATCGGGGCCGAGCACTCGAGGCCCCGATTCTGATAAATATCCTAAAAAAGTGCTTTCTTCAGATACTTCGCAGAAGTCCGGCTCCGAGTTGCTCCGCCGCACTTCTGCCGGGTCGCTCCCCAGAGTTCGCTTCCCGCCGGCGGGGATGCGAGGGGCGATATCCTGAGCAAAGCCGGAGAGAAGGATATCCCGGGATCAGGAGATGAACCTATTTCTTCTTCAGCAACGGCGCATAGATGTCCATCTTGGCCGGGTCGTCGCCCATGACCCGGGCCGCCCACAGCAGCCCGCGATTGACGATCTCCCGGGCCTCGGGAACGTTGAAGTCGGCCGCGACATGGCCGAGCGAGGCATAGAACACGCGTCCCTTGCCGTAGAGCTTCTTCCAGACGACGGGCATGACCTCGCCCGCGATCCAGGACGCATGGTCGCCGGCAAACGTCGTCGTCGCCAGGACCTCGTTGCCGGGGTCGACGTGCATGAAATATTGCTCCGACTTCATATGGAAGCGCCGCTTGAGACCCTTGGTGATCGGGTCGTTCGGGTTAGTGATATCGACATCGTAATCGATGACCCCGCCCGGATGGGCCACCCACTGCCCGCCGACCATGAACTGGTACTCGACGGCCGAGCGGTGGGCGTCGCCGAGGCCGCCATGCCAGCCGGCCAGGCCGACGCCGCTCTTCACCGCTTCCTCGAGGTTCCGCTCCTGTTCGGGCTTGATGTCGGACATGGTGAAGATGTGGACGATGAGGTCGAGCGTCTTGAGCTTCTCGAGGTCGAGATAAGCGTCGAGCGTATGTGAGATCTCGACTTTAAAACCCTGGCTCTCGAGCCAGGGGGCGAAGATGTCGACACATTGCTTGGGCTCGTGGCCCTCCCAGCCGCCCCAGACGATGAGGGCGGATCTGGTCTTTTGGGGGGCCTGGGCCATGCCGGAACAGACGAGAAGACAGGCCGCTCCAAGAATGACCACGGCCCCCGGGATCGTTCTTTTCATGCTGGACTCCTTCACTCGAGCTCCCGCAGCCAGATGTTCCGATAGCGGACCGGGTGGTCGTGGTCCTGGAGGGACAGGGGCAGCTTGTCGGCGTGCATCTTGTATGGCGGGCGGGCCTTGTGCGCCGTCGGCCCGGTCAGGACGTCGCAGTCGTGGACAAGGAGCCCGTTGTGGAAGACCGTCATCCGGGCCGGGGCCAGGACCTGGCCGTTCTTGTCGAAGCGCGGCCGGTGGAAGACGATGTCGTAGGTCTGCCACTCGCCGGGCGGGCGGCAGGCGTTGACGAGGGGCGGGTACTGGCCGTAGATGGCCGCGGTCATGCCGTCGGCGTAGGTCGAGCTGCCGTAGCAGTCAAGGACTTGGACCTCGTAAAGGTCCATGAGAAAGACGCCGCTGTTGCCGCGGTCCTGGTCGGTCCCCCGGGCCGGGGACGGGGCCATCCATTCGACGTGCAGCTGACAGTCGCCGAAGCCCTTGATCGTCCGGATGCCGCCGGTCTTCGGTACGATCTCCATATAGCCGTTTTCGACCTTCCATTTCGCCGGCTGGCCCTTGGCGTCCGCCCATTGGCCGAGGCCCTTCCCGTCGAAGAGAACGATCGCGTCGGACGGGGGCGCGACGGGCGGCCCGGCCGGGCCGGGCGTCACGACCGGCGGCAAGGGCCGGTTCCGGTCGTGGACCGGCCACTGCTCCTGCGCGGCGGCGGCGGCCGCGACGAGGCAGACGGCCATCGCCATCATCAGGGCCAACCCTCTTTGTCTAAGGCGCGCGATGTGCTCCATGGGATCTTACAGGCTCCAGCCGGGCCGATAGTCGAAGTGGAGGAGCGCGTTGGCCTCCGGGAGATTGGTGAACTCCATCTTCTCGCCGTTCCAGAGAAGCTTCATGTTCTTGTCTTTGAGGCGGACGGCGACGTTGGCCAACAGCATGGTTTCCGTCAGGAGACTCGAGTAGGCAAAGTCGGTCGACGACTTGGTGCCTTTCTTGATGGCCTCGATCCACTCCAGGCGGATGCCCTTGGAGCGAGGGATCGTCTTCTCCGGCCGCTTGAAGTCCTGCATGCGGGTCTCGGGAATGAGGCGGGGATTCTCGCCATACGTGCTGCATACCAGAAGGCCCTTGGTGCCGCGGAAGAGGCAGCCTCCCCCCTCGTCCCCCATCATCCGCCCCGGCTCGAGCTCGGCCGGGCGAGGCGGCATGAGCCCTCCGTCCCACCAGGTCAGGGTCAGCGGGACCATCCCTTCGCGGGCGGCGAACTCGTAGGTCACGACCTCGGCCCGGGGGGCATAGTCCTTGGTGAAGACCGTAGAAGAGGCCTGGACGCTCGTCGGGTGCTTGAGCTTGAGGGCCCAGAACGGCTGGTCCATGATGTGGGCGCCCATGTCGCCGAGGGCGCCGGTGCCGAAGTCCCAGAGCCCGCGCCACTTGAAGGGATGATAGGCGGGATGGTAGGGCCGGAACGGGGCGGGGCCGAGCCAGACGTCCCAATCAAGCGTCGAGGGCACAGACGGGATCTCGGTCGGCGCGTCGACGCCCTGGGGCCAGATCGGGCGGTCCGTCCAGCAGTGGACCTCGAAGACGTCGCCGATGGCCCCGGCCCAGATCCATTCGCAGACGAGGCGGGCGCCCTCGCCAGCGTGACCCTGGTTGCCCATCTGGGTCGCGACATTGGCATCCTTGGCGGCCTGGGCCAGGAGCCGGGCTTCCTTGATCGTGTGGGTCAGCGGTTTCTGGACGTAGACGTGCTTGCCCAGCTTGATCGCGGCCATGGCGATAACGGCGTGGTTGTGGTCGGGCGTCGTGACCGTGATGGCGTCGATGACCTTTTCCTTCTCCAGCATGCGCCGGAAGTCGCGGTACTTGGCCGCCTTCTCGTACATGGCCTTCTCGGCCGGCTCGACCTCGTCGCTATGGAGGAGCCGGAAGATCATCTCGTCGTCGACGTCGCACAGGGCGACGATGTTCTCCGAGCGAACTCCGCGGGTGTCTGAGAAGCCCATGCCGCCGACGCCGACGCAGGCAATGTTGAGCGTGTCGCTCGGCGCCTTGCGCTGCGGGGTGGCTCCGACGACGTGACGGGGCACGACCATGAACCCGGCTGCGGCGGTCGAGGCCGCGCCCAGGAACTTCCGCCGGCTCCAGGTCGGCTCGGCGGGCGAGGGGTTCTTTTTCGTTTCGTCCATGTTGAGACCTTCCTTATCGGGCAGATTTAATAAGGTTCTTCTCCCGATTCCGGGAGATTCCTCTCTTCGGCTTAGCTCGGGATCGGCGGGAAGCGAACTCTTGGGAGCGACCTGCAGAATCGGGGCTGAGAACTCGAGGCCGCGATTCTGCGAAATATCTAAAAAAAGCGCCTTTTCAGGATATTTCCCAGAAATATGGCTCCGAGTTGCTCCGCCATACTTCTGATGGTCGCTTCGAAGACTCCGCTCCCCGCCGGGCCCCCTTCCCTCACGGGGGCCTTGGATCGACATCCCTGCGCAGCCTCGAGATGAACTCCCGGAAATGGGAGATGATCCTTTAATCAATGGCGGGATCGGGGGCATCGTCGGTTTCGGAAAAGCGGACGGGAAAACGGGGCCGGGGGGATGTCGACGGGAAACAGGAGCGATCAATGTCCTCATGGAACCGGATGTCCGATGCCAAGAGGGCTTATATCACAAAGGCGCGGAAAGGGTCAATTTGACGGGAGAAAGGACGCCCGGGCTCCTTCCGCGGGGAAAGGGCCCGGGCGGGAAAAGTGAACGCTCAGAACTTGTAGGTGAAATCGAGGCTCGGCACCCACATCTTCAGGCCGTGGACGCCGGGCATCGCATTGTCTCCGGTCAAGGGAACGTCGATCGTGGCGCCCTTGCCGTATTGGATGGCGGCGTTGACGGTGAAGGATCTCGAATTATAGCCGAAGCCGGCCGTGAACCAGTTGTACTTGAACTCGGGGAGCAGGATGTTCTGGGTCGAGATGGGGCCCGGATTCGGGTCATTGGTATAGCCGGCCCGGATGGCGAAAGCGTTGGTGACGAGATACTCGGCCCCGAAACGGAGCATCGTCGTGTTCTTCCAGAGCAGCTCGTCGGTCCGGTCATAAGGGCCGCCCGCACCAAAAACGGCGTTCCAGACCGGGTCGGCAAACGTGACGGGGATCGTCTGGAGCTTCTTCCAGTTGGTGTATTGGACATCCGCCGTGATGGTCAGCTGATCGGTGGGCTTGATGGCGATGCCTCCGGCGAGCCACATCGGCCAGGTCGCCTGCCGCGTCCCGGTATCCGTGTCCGAGGTGATGCCTGGCACGGCGGGCGCGTTGGGGATCGTGACATCGCCCTTGAGCTTGGCGGTGAAGGGCAGCTTGTAGGTCACGCCAAAGCTGAACTGTTTGACGGGTTTGACGAGCAGGCCGAACGTTCCGCCCACGGCCAGGCCCTTCAGCTTTTCCGAATACTGGCCCAGGGCGAACGGCTGGTCCATCGTCAGCATGCCGTAGTTGACGTCCACCGTGGCGCCGAGCATGACCTGGTCCGTGATCTTGACCGCAATGGAGGGAGAAGCGGTGAAGATCCCCAGCATGCTGCGCCACTTGAAGGGCTTGCCGCCCGAGATGGCAGCCAGGTCCACACCATTCCAGTTCGCGCCGGCTCCGGACGGGGCGTACACGTAGATGCCCACGACGACCCGATCGCCGACAGGTTGGAAATAGCCTAGGCCCGGGATGAAGTAGCCTTCCTTGGAGATTGACTTGGCGTTGATCCCGAACGGGCTCAGAACATAGGTCCCCATGGGCAGGATGTCCGCGCCGTAAAGGGAGAAGCTGGCCTTGGTGATCTGGGCCAGGCCGGCCGGATTCCAGTACGCCGCGCTGAAATCGTTAGCCAGACCGACGAAGGCACCGCCCATGGCGTCTGATTTGGCGCCGCTCCCGTTCAGGTTGAGACCGTTGGCCGAGAGGCCCGTCGTGAGGCCCACGGCCAGGAGCGCGATCAGAAGCAGTCTCGAGAGTGTTTTCATTTTGCCTCCTATCCGTATTCCGAGAGATTCTATCCTATCTCCGATCGAAAATCCATATCCCGCGCTAAATCTCTGGGCAAAATATTTATTTTCAATTTGTTGGAGGCCCGGACGGGAACGCCTACAGCTGGAAAAGCCTTCCAGTCCGTCCGGGGAGGCCGGGGTCCTTGCGGAGAAGCGACCGCATGAGGACCGTTCCCGAAACGGCCAGTCCGATGCCCGAGTACCCCCCGCATAGCCGTCGAGATAGCCCCCCGTCGCCAGGGTCATGACGTTGTGGCCAAGGCCGTTGAGGACCATGACGCCCGCGATTTCAGGTCCCCCGACAAGAGACCCCTTTACGGCCGTGCCCGGCGGCGATAAGATTCTCGCTGACGAAAACGCGCGTCGGCTCGAAAGGCAGGTCCATGAATTCAGGAACGCTATCGGAGGTTGCCCCCATCGCGAGGATCCTTCTCAAAGACCCCCGGCAGGCCTGGTCAGGTCAGGCGGACATCCGAGGGCAATGGAAGAATCTGGGCTATACGGAAGAACCCGATTACGAAAGAGCTTGCGCCGAATATGACGCGTTCGTGGGGATCCTGCGGCGCTTCGTGCCTGAGGTCCACCTTCTTCCCGCGGAACGGGGGACCGGCCTGGACTCGATCTATGTCCGCGACGCC
>JADGNU010000216.1 GCA_017883305.1 Candidatus Aminicenantota bacterium
GATTTGGGAATTCGGGGACACGATACGAAAAATTCCCGGGACACAATCCCTTTTCCAGAGAAAAGGGTTATGTCCCGAATTTTCCCATGTCCCCGAATTCCCTTCGCCGCCCCGGTTGAGGGCTGTCGGGGCTTCATGGTAAGATGAGCCCCACGCATGAAATCGAACGTCCTGAAGATCGCCGTCGTCGTTCTCCTGACGCTCGTCCTCCTTTACTTCTTCGGCCGGACCGTCAACTGGAGGGACGTTCCGGCGCAGATCGCCGACGTCAGCGTGCCGCTCTTCCTCCTCGTCATCCCCCTTTTTGTCCTCAACTTCGTCACCCGGGCCGTCCGCTGGCAGGTTCTCGTCGCCCGCGAGAAGATCGACGTGCGCTTCCGAAACCTCGTCAAGGCCAACATCGTCGGCTTCACGGTCACCTTCGTCTTCCCGGGCCGTCTCGGCGAGCTGGTCAAGCCGCTGTACCTGGCCCGGAAAGAGGGCCTGAGGCCCGGCTTCGCCGTGGGTACGGTCGTCGTCGAGCGCCTCTTCGACATGGCCACGATGTGCGGGCTCCTGGGCCTCTTCCTGATCTCCCGGCCGCTCTTCGCCGCATCCTGGCCCGTCGGAGAAGAGGTCGGCCGGCAACTGACCTTCCTGGGGATCGCGGGGATCGTCATCGGCGCGGCCATCCTGGCCGTCATCCTGCTCCTCTATTTCTTCAGGGACCGGGCTTTCGCCGTCGTCGGGTTCGTCCTCAAGCCCCTCCCTGAAAAAGCCCGCAAGACCGTTCTGGCGTTCCTCGGCGAGTTCATCGATGGGCTCCGCTTCTTCCGGTCCTGGACCCAGCTGGGTTCCTACACCGTGTTGTCCCTCATCGTCTGGCTCGGCATCACCCTGTTCTATTGGGTTTTCTTCGCCGCCTATCACATCCATCTGCCGTATTTCGTGGTCATTCCGTACGTCTTTCTGACGGCCGTCGGCGCATCGATCCCCACGCCGGGCATGGTCGGCGGTTTCCACTACTTCAGCAAGCTCGGCATGACGCTCCTCTTCGGCATCGAAGCGGGCCGGGCCGCGGGCGTGACGCTCGTCTTTCATGCCCTCCAGATCGCAGTGACATGCGCCCTGGGGTATGCTATATTGGCCCGTGAGGGCCTGACCCTCCTCCAGCTCAAGAGGATGGGGGAAAGCGAAAAACGATGAGGTGTTCGTACTGCGGCTTTCTCGAAAGCAAGGTCATCGATTCCCGCGAGAGCAAGAAGGGGATTTCCATCCGAAGGCGGCGCGAATGCTTGTCCTGCAAACGCCGCTTTACGACCTACGAAAAGGTCGAGGAGATCCCCTACATGGTCGTCAAGAAGGACGGCACCCGCCAGCCGTTCGACACGCAGAAGCTCCTGCGGGGCATGATGAGAGCCTGCGAGAAGCGGCCGATCCAGATCAGCCAGCTCGAGGAGATCGTCGAGGAGATCGAATCCCTCCTCCAGGAGCGGCCGGACAAGGAGATCGGCGTCGCCGAGATCGGACAGCTCGTCATGGACAGGCTCAAGGAGCTTGACAAGGTCGCCTACGTGAGGTTCGCCTCGGTCTACCGCGAGTTCGGCGACGTCGCCGAATTCCGTCGGGAGCTCGAAGACCTCATGAAGGAAAAGTAGTCCCGCGCCCGCCGCCATGGTCCGCCGCATCAAGCCCGTCTCCCGTCCCGTCAAGGCCGAGACCCGTGTCCGGGCCACGGCCGAGGCGAAACGGACGGCCGCTTTGCGGCTGCCGGCGCCCGGCGAGGTGACGATCCCCGCTGTCGACGTGTACGAGACGCGGACGGAGTTCATCATCGAGATGGAGCTCCCCGGCGTCGACAGCGAGAATGTCAAGGTGCTGCTCTTCTCGAGCCGGCTCGAGGTCAGCGGCTTCAAGCGGGAGCTCGGCATCCCTCAGGAGTCCCGGTACACCCGGCTCGAGCGCGAGTACGGGGCTTTCCGGCGGGACGTCGTTGTGCCCGGGGCCGTCGACCCCAGCCAGGCCGTTGCGGCGCTCGAGAACGGCGTCCTGACGATCGTATTGCAGAAGCCCCCGCGGAAGCGGAGGGACGTGGAGATCAAGGTCCGGCGGAACGCCGGCTAGAATGGGAGAACGCAATGGCCAGCATCGATGACAAGAACGGCGAAGAGCTGGGCGGCATCCTGGAGGAGCAGGGACAGAAGCTCCAGGTGCCGCCGAAGCTCCCGGTCCTGCTGCTCCGGGACGTCGTCATCTTTCCGTACATGATCGCCCCGCTCTTCGTCGGGCGCGAGAAATCCAAGAACGCCATCGACGTCGCCCTGACGACCAACCGGATGATCCTGCTCCTGACCCAGAAGGACATGGAGGTCGAGGATCCCAAGCGCGAGGACGTCCACGACGTCGGCACGGTCGCCCTGATCATGCGCATGCTGAAGCTGCCCGACGGCCGGGTGCGCATCCTGGCCCAGGGCCTCTTGCGGGCCCGGGTCGAAGGATTCGAGGAGGAAGGGACCCACATCACCGCGGAGGTGACCGTCCTCCCGGAGCCCGATAAGCCCGAGAAGAACCTCGAGACCGAGGCCCTCATCCGCAACGTCCGCTCCGGCCTGGAGTGGGCCGCCTCGCTCGGCAAGAACCTGCCGCCCGAGGTGCTCATCATCGCCTCGAACGTCGACGAACCGGGCCGCCTGGCCGACCTGACCGCTTCGAACCTCGAGCTCAAGGTCGAGGACGCCCAGGCGATCCTCGAGATCGTCGACCCCGTCAAGCGGCTGAAGAAGGTCTTCGAGCTCCTGACCCGGGAGCTCGAGCTCCTCGACGTCCAGTCGAAGATCTCGACCGAGGCCAAGGGCGAGATGGACAAGCTCCAGAAGCAGTATTTCCTGCGCCAGCAGATGAAGGCCATTCAGAAGGAGCTCGGCGAGGGGAACGAGATCCAGGAGGAGATCCGGCTTTACCAGGAGAAGCTGCGCAAGATCCGTGTCTCCGACGAGGTCAAGGAGGAGCTCGAGAAGCAGATCAGCCGCCTGGCCCAGATGCATCCGGAGTCGGCCGAGACGTCCGTCGTCCGGAACTATCTCGATTGGATGTTCATGCTGCCGTGGAACAAGTCCACGACGGACACGATCGACCTGGCCAAGGCCAAGCGCATTCTCGACGAGGACCATTACGGCTTGGACAAGGTCAAGGAGCGCATCCTCGAATACCTGGGCGTCCGCAAGCTCTCGAAGACGACCAAGGGGCCCATCCTCTGCTTTGTCGGCCCTCCGGGCGTGGGCAAGACGTCGCTCGGCAAGTCGATCGCCCGGGCCCTCGGGCGCAAGTTCGTCCGCATCTCCCTCGGCGGGGTCCACGACGAGGCCGAGATCCGCGGGCACCGCCGGACCTACGTCGGGGCCATGCCCGGCCGCATCATCCAGAGCATCCGCCGGGCCGGCACGGAAAATCCCGTGTTCATGATGGACGAGGTCGACAAGATCGGGTCGGATTTCAGGGGAGACCCCTCATCGGCCCTCCTCGAGGTCCTCGACCCCGAGCAGAACAACCAGTTCCGCGACCACTACCTCGGCGTCCCGTATGACCTGTCCAAGGTCATGTTCATCACCACGGCCAACCTGCTCGACCCCATCCAGCCGGCCTTCCGCGACCGTATGGAAGTGCTGGAGCTTCCGGGCTACACCGAAGAGGAGAAGCTCCAGATCGCCATCCGCCACCTCATCCCCAAGCAGATCGGCGAGAACGCGCTGACGCCCAAGCTCATCTCCTTCACCGGGGGCGCGGTCAAGAAGATCATCTCCCTCTACACCCGGGAAGCCGGCGTCCGCAATCTCGAGCGGGAGATCGCCTCGGTCTGTCGCAAGGTGGCCCGGAAGGCCGCCGAGGGCAAGAAGGGATTGACCGTGATCACGGCCCAGTCGATCGAACGTCACCTCGGGCCGCCGAAGGTCTTCAAAGACCAGCTCCTTAAGAAGGATCAGGTCGGGATCGCGACCGGCGTCGCCTGGACCGCCGTCGGCGGCGAGATCCTCTTCGTCGAGGCGACCAAGATGCCGGGCAAGGGGAACCTGCAGCTCACCGGCTCGCTTGGCGACGTCATGAAGGAGTCGGCGCAAGCCGCCCTGAGCTACGCCCGGGCCCACGCCTCGGAATTCGGCATCGACAGCAAGATCTTCTCCCAGAACGATTTTCACGTCCATTTCCCCGAGGGCGCCATCCCCAAGGACGGGCCGTCGGCGGGCGTCACGATCGCCACGGCCTTCCTCTCCGTCTGCTCGGGCCTCAAGGTCAAGTGGGACGTGGCCATGACCGGCGAGATCACCCTGCGCGGCAACGTCCTGCCCGTCGGCGGGATCAAGGAAAAGGTCCTGGCCGCCCAGCGGGCCGGGGTCAAGAAGATGATCATGCCCGCGGCGAACAAAAAGGACCTCTACGAGATCCCCAAGAAGGTCTTGCGCGACATCGAGTTCATCTTTGTCGAAGACGTCAGGGACGTTTTCAAGGAAGCCATGGTCGGGCGTCTGGTCCGGGCGAGCCGGACCGGCGGAACGAAGAAGGCCAAACGGAAAATCGGGACATGACCCATTTCTCCTGAAATGGGATCGTGTCCCGGATTTTCCGAAGGGGACGGTCCTTACGGGAGGAAGACAATGCGGCTGAAGCACCTGGGCGAGCGCCGTGTGATCTCCAGGATCCGGCGGACCTTTGGTCAGAAGAGAGCCGACATCCTGCTCGGCATCGGCGACGACGCGGCCCTCGTCCGGGGGCCCGAACGCCTTCTCTTGACGACCGACATCCTGGTCGAGGACCAGGATTTCCGGCTGGCCGACCACCCGCCGCGCCTGCTCGGCCGCAAGGCCCTCAACGTCAACCTCAGCGACATCGCGGCCATGGGCGGCCGGCCCTTGCATGCGCTCGTGGCGATGGCCCTGCCCGGAGACATCGAGGAGAGATGGCTCCGGCAGTTCATGGCCGGGTTCCGGAGCGCGGCCCGCGAGGCGGGAGTGGCCCTCGTCGGAGG
>JADGNU010000217.1 GCA_017883305.1 Candidatus Aminicenantota bacterium
AAACATGTCGACAACTCCGTCTCCAAGACCATCAACTTCCCCCACGAGGCCTCGGTCGAGGACGTCGAGAAGGCCTATCGGCTGGCCTGGGACCTGGGCACCAAGGGCATCACCATCTACCGCGACGGCTGCCGCGAGAGCCAGGTCCTCTACAAGAACGGCGCGGAGATCCTCCACCCCCAGGGCCGCCCCGACTCGCTCCCGTCCGTCACCGACAAGATCAAGACGGGCTTCGGCAACCTCTATGTGACCATCTCCTTCAACAACCAGAAGCCGTTCGAGGTGTTCGCCTCGATCGGCAAGAGCGGCTACTCGACCATGGCCGACGCCGAGGCCCTCGGCCGTCTCATCTCGACCGCCCTCCGCAGCGGCGTCGAAGCCGAGGAGGTCATCACCCAGCTCAAGGGCATCGGCGGATCGGAGCCCATCTTCACCGAGGGCGGGCTCATCCAATCCATCCCCGACGCCATCGCCAAGGTCCTGGAGAAGCATTTCGGCGAGGTCAAGCACAACGCCAAGGACTTCTACACCGTCCGCTGCAAGATCTGCGGCGCGCTCCTCCCCGACGAGAAGTGCCCGGTCTGCATCAACTGCGGCTGGAGCAAGTGCGCGTAGGGCCCTAGCCCCAGATCAGCGCTTTCAGCAACAGCACGTTCAGGCCGATGACCACGGCCGCGACCGTCCAGAGCAGGACCTTGAGCCCCCCGCTGTTCGCGTAATTCCCCATGACCGCGGTCGACGACGTCAGCCGGATCTGGGTGACGATCGTGATCGGCAGCTGCATGCTGAGCAGCATCTGCGAAACGACCAGGCCGCGAAAGGGATTGCCGATAAAAAAGACGACCGCCGTCGCTGCGATCAGGGTCCCCACGGCGCCGATCCGGGAGTGGAGGTCCTTGATGTCGTAGGACTCGCCGAAGATCCCGGAGAAGATGGATCCTCCGGCCATCCCGGCCGTGATCGACGAGGCCAGGCCCGACAGCAGGAGGGCCAGCGCGAAGACGATGGCCGCCGCCGATCCGAGGAGAGGGCCGAGCATCTGGTGGGCCTGTCCGATCTCCGTGACTCGGACCCGGCCGAGGAACGTGGCCGCCGCGACGATGATCATGGCGCTGTTGATCCCCCAGCCGACGGTCATGGAGAAGAGCGTGTCGGCGAACTCGAACTTGAGCTGGCGCCGGATGACGGTCTCATTCTCGACGTTCCACTGCCGGCTCTGGATGATCTCGGAGTGGAGGAAGATGTTGTGGGGCATGACCACCGCTCCCAGGATGGCCATGATGATGGGTATCGAGCCGCCCGGAAAACGGGGCACCACCCAGGCGGCGGCCGCCTGCCCCCAGGAGACGTCGACGAGCGTCAGCTCGAAGAGGAACGATAATCCGATGAGGGACACGAAGGCGATGATCCATTTCTCGAGGCGGGGATAGGAGTTCGTGAAAAGGAAGACCAGGACGACCGCGAGGACAAGAACGGCGCCGGCCTCGTAGGGCAGCCCGGGGAAGAGGAGGCTCAGGCCGAGGGCCGCGCCGAGGACCTCGGCCAGGGCGGTCGAGACGGCGGCCAGGAGCGCGCTGCCGAGGACGAACTTGCTGGCCACGGGCGGCAGGTGCTTCGTCGCCGCCTCGGCCAGGCACTGGCCCGAGGCGATGCCGAGGTGGGCCGCGTTGTGCTGGAGGATGAGCAGCATTAAAGTGGCCAGCGTGACGACCCAGAGGAGGGTATAGCCGTGGGAGGACCCGGCGGCGATGTTCGAGGCCCAGTTCCCCGGGTCGATGAAGCCGACCGTAACCAGCAGACCGGGGCCGATATAACGGAGGAAGGCCAGGGCCTCACGGCGGGGGCGGTGCCTCATCAGCAGGCTGGCGAACGACATCCCTTAAGTCCCTCCAGGCGTCAAAATTACCCTTTTTTGCGGCTCTTGTCATCTCCATAGGGGGACGCCGGCCCCGGGCGTGGCCGGTGTTTGACACTCGTGCTCATTTTTTGGTATTGTTTTCAGCGTCCTGAAGGGAACAAGGAGTCACCGAGAATGAAAACAGCTGCGCTTACCCTAATCCTTTTCGGCTGCCTGGCCGGTCTGTCATTCGGCCAAAGCAACCATAACGTCGGACTCGGCATCATGCTCGGCGAGCCGACGGGCATCAGCTTCAAGATGTGGAACCGCCAGACCGTGGCCTGGGACGGCGGAGCCGCTTGGTCCTTTGTCAGCGGCAAGTACTTCCAGATCCACAGCGATTTCCTCCTCCACAACTTCAACCTCTTCAAGGTCGAGACGGGGCGCATGGCCCTCTACTACGGCGCCGGAGCCAGGATCAAGTTCGGCAACGCCGATTCCACTGGATCCAGCGTGGTCCTCAGTCTGCGCGTCCCGATCGGCATCTCCTATGAGTTCGAGCGGACCCCCGTCGAGCTGTTCATCGAGGTCGTCCCCATGCTCGACCTCCTCCCGCAGACCGAACCCAACATGGCTGGAGCGGTCGGCTTCAGGTACTATTTCTAATTCCCGTCCGACCCGGCGGGACCCCCTCAACTCCGATGACCGCCGATCATTCTGATCGCTCTGGGGGACACTTAAGGATCATGAGATCGGCGGTTGCGTTCTTCACATCCATCCTTGTCAGCCTGCTTATCCTGACCGTCAATCCCGTATCGGCCGCATCGAGAGGACCGGCCTCCTTGCCCGCCCCTGTCACCAAGGTCCTCGCCGGCCGCCGCGCCGTGCTCGTCTCGCCCGAGGAGCCGCGGCCGGGCGGGCCGTTGCGAGTCCTGGCCGCCTTCGATGCGGACGCCGCCAAGGTCCGCGTCTTGCTTCGCGGCTTGTCCGGCGAGACGAAGGCCGTCGTGACGAAGAGGGGAGGGGGGCCGCCCTACTGGGTCGCCGCCGAGTTCGTCGCCGCGCCCGCCGGGAGCTACGTCGTGGTTCTCGGAGAGGGCCGTGACGAGGTCGAAGTCGGCCCCCGCGGCTCCTTGGACGTCGCCAAAGGCTGGTCATGGGCCTCGGAAAGCCTCTATTCGGCCTGGATCGAGGCCCTGTTCACCGACGCCGACGAGCGCTCTTCCTGGAAGGCCCTGCACGATGTCACTCGGGACAGCACGAGGAACCTCCTCCACAGCCATCTTGGCCTGGGCGAGGACGACTCCTCCGGCCCGAACGCCTTGGAGATGACCCCGGACTGCGCCGACAACCCCTATTTCCTGCGGGCCTATTTCGCCTGGAAGCTCGGCCTGCCGTTCGGGTTCCACGAGACGAGCTGGGGCACTCTCGAATCGCCGCCGCTCGCCGGACGGTTCATCATGGGCGAGGCGCGGCGGCCGCGCGGGCAGGGAAATCCCGTCCCGGCGATGAACCGTCTTCTCAACATGGTCAAGAACATCGTCCACGCCGGGAACGGCCGCACCGCGCTCCGCGCCGACGGGACCGATTACTATCCTCTGCCCCTCTCGCGGCAGGCCCTCAAGCCCGGCACGGTCTACGCCGACCCGTACGGACACACTTATACCCTGGTCCGCTGGATTGACCAGACATTGAAAGCGCCGGGCCTGCTTCTGGGCGCCGATGCCCAGCCCGACGGGACGATAGGCGTCAAGAGGTTCTGGAAAGGGAACTTCCTCTTCACCACGGAGGAGGTCGTTGGTGAGCCGGGCTTTAAAGCCTTCCGGCCGATCGTGGTCGAGGCCGGCCGGCCGCGCCTGCTGACGAACCGGGAGATCGCCGCGAGCCCCGATTACGGAGATTTCTCGCTCCAGCAGGAGAAGATGCCGGCCGACGGCTTCTATGCCGCCATGGAGAAGCTCATCAATCCCGAGCCGCTCGACGCGGAAGCGGCCTTCGAGGATCTCTTCACGGCACTTCACGAGCAACTCCTGGTCCGCGTCGATTCGGCGGCCAACGGCGAGGCGTACATGACGGCCCATCCCGGCGCGGTCATCCCCATGCCTTCGGGCAAGTCCGTGTTCCAGTCCTTCGGGCCGTGGGAGGACTATTCGACCCCCAACCGCGACCTGCGCCTGCTCATCGCCATCGACACCATCCTCGAGTTTCCCGACAAGGTCGCCCGCAATCCCGCTGCTTATGAAATGGGCCGGAAGGCGCCGGACGACATCCGCCGCGAGCTCCTGGCCCTCCAGCACAAGCGGGCCGGGGCGCTTACCATCACTTACACGGGATCGGACGGCTCGTCCCGCGTCCTGACGCTCGAGGACATCTTCCGTAGGAAGGACGCCTTCGAGATGGGCTACAACCCCAACGACAGCATCGAGATCCGCTGGGGCGCGCCGGCGGGCAGCGCCGAGCTCAAGACGGCCCGGCGCCACGCACCCGCCTCCCAGATCGCCAAGATGAAGGCCCTCCAGCCCTGGTTCCACAAGCGCCTCCGCCCCGCCGTATAATAAAAAATGGGGACGCTTCTATTTTTATTCGGCCAAACAGTTGCTGCTAAAAAGAAATAGAAACGTCCCCATTTTTGTTTCTTGATTTTGCCTGTTATCTGGGCTAAAACGGGTCCATCGAGGAGGGAACCATGCCCAGGAGAACCCTTGGCATTTTGCTGGCCATGCTCGCCGTCGCGGCCGTTCGGTTGCCCGCCGATCTGGCCGGCCAAGAGAACCCCGCCCCGCCAGGCTCCTACAAGTCGTTCAGCCCCTTTCCGATCGTCATGTTCGACACCGACATCGGCTTCGGCTACGGCGGCCGGGTCAAGTTCGTCGATTATCTCGGAAAGAAGGAGTCCTTCGACCTCATCCTGTTCAACTCGACGAAAGGGGAGCATTGGTACGCTTTTTCCTTCTCCATCCCGGACCTCGAGATCCGCCAGGGGAAGCGCTACGGCTTGTCCTTCGACCTCAAAGCCGAGTATGACAAATATCTCAGCTACAGCTTCTACGGCACCGGCCCGGCGGCGCCACAGGCCGACAGGACCATCTTCACCTACGAAACGATCAACCTCCCTCTGACCTTCGGCCGCGGCCTTACCCCGCACC
>JADGNU010000218.1 GCA_017883305.1 Candidatus Aminicenantota bacterium
GACTTAACCCCGGCCGCAATTGTCCCGATACTAAATATCGGACTTCAGAGATTTGATAAACCAAACAGTCTCACAGTCGATGCGGCTATTGTCAATCCTCTGGGGCTAAGTTCGGGGAAGAAGTAGTAACTGAGTTTGGATTGCCCCAGGCTCCCGCTTAAATCCGGAAGTGGCCGGCGTCGAGGAGCTTGAAGAAGGACCGGGCGCAGGCTTCGAGGTCGCTCGCGGCGTCGTGGGCCCCGTCGTAGGAGTGGCCGAAGCAGTAGCAGTGGAGCTCTTCCAGGGTCGGCCATTTGTAGCCGAAGCCGCCGGGCCTCACGAGCTGGCACAGCTCCGTCGTCTCCTTCATCGTGCAGATTCCGGGCATCTCGAGAAAGTCCAGCGGCTTTCGCAACCGGACGAGCTCGCCGCCGACGACATGGCGATCGTAATCGAGATTGTGGGCGACGAGGGTCGTCGACGCGGCGGTCGCCGCCTCCAGGAATGCGTCGATGACCTCGGCCAGGTCCCGGCCCACCTTCACGGCGTGGGCCTGGGTGATGCCGTGGATCCGCGTCGAATCGGGCGGGATCGTGAATCCGTCCGGCTTGACGACATGGCAACGGGAGTCCTCATGGTTCCCCCGGCCGTCGTACCGCGCCCAGGCGATCTGGACGATGCGAGGCCATCTGTCCGCGACCTCGGGAGAAAAATAGCGGATCTCGGGGAGCCCGGTCGTCTCGCAATCGAAGAAGAGGAACATAAGATAGGGTTACCCGGAGTCGGGTCCGCTGTCAAGATATAAAGTCAGTCGGGCTCCGGCGGCGGCGTTGACAGACAGGCGGGGTCGAGGTAAATTCACTGCCGCCGCCCCCGGCCTATCGGCTCTCGCGATCCCGACCTCGAAGGAGGACTCATGAACAACCGCCTCGGAAACGTCGCTCTCATCATTATCCTCCTGGCCGCCTGCGGGCTGTTGCTCAACCTGGCCGGCTGCAAAGCCGATGAGCCCAAGGCCAAGGACGAACTGGCCGGCGTGACCCAGTTCGTCTCCAATGGATCGTTCGAGGAGATGGACGGTCCGAATCCCACGGGATGGACGCCACGGAGCTGGCAACGGGACGGGGCCGCGTTCGCCGTCGAACCCATAGGCCGCACAGGCGGACGGAGCGTCGCGGTCTCCTCCGAAAAGGGCGCCGACGCCTCCTGGGTCGCGACGGTCCTCGTCAGGCCGTATCAGCGGTATCGGCTCAGCGGCTGGATCAAGACGGAGAACCTCGCCCCGGGGACGGGTCGGGGCGCCCAGATCAACGTCGACGGCGAAGAGGACTGGAGGACGGCGGCGGTCACGGGCACGCAGGACTGGACGCGGGCCGAGATCGAATTCGACGCCGGCGCCAACGACGCGCTCGAAGTGACGTGCCTTTTCGGCGGCTGGGGAAGATCGACGGGCAAAGCCTGGTTCGACGATATCGAGCTCGTCCGACTGTCCGGGAAGGACACGGGCCGGCCCACGGTCGTCATCGACGCCGGAAAGGCCGGGACGCCGATGTCCAAATACATTTACGGCCAGTTCATCGAACATCTGGGCCGCTGCATCTATCAGGGGATCTGGGCGGAGATGCTGGAGGACCGGAAGTTCTTCTGGCCGGTCGGCGCGGCCGAATCGCCTTGGAAGGCGATCGGGGAGGGCGGTCTCGTCAAGATGGACACGTTCAAGCCGTTCACGGGCGACCACACGCCGCGCGTGACCCTGAACGGGAAGGGCCCGGTCGGGATCGCGCAGGAGGCGCTGGCCCTCGTCGCAGGGAAAGAATATACGGGCCGTGCCGTCCTGGCGGGGGACCGGAGCGCCGCGCCTATCGTCGTCAGCCTCATTTGGGGCGAGGGGCCCGAGGCGAGGCAGACGATGGCGATCGATGCGATCGGCCGCGACTACGAGACATTTCCGTTCGCGTTCAAGGCCGGGGCGTCAACAGAGAACGCCCGGCTCGAGATCTCCTCGTCCGGCCGGGGCTCGTTCAAGGTCGGCACGGCCTCGATCATGCCGGCGGACAACATCGACGGCTTCCGGCCCGAGGTCCTGGCCAGGCTCAAGGAGCTCGACGCGCCCGTGTACCGTTGGCCCGGCGGCAACTTTGTGAGCGGCTATGATTGGCGGGACGGCATCGGCGATCGCGACCGGCGGCCGCCGCGCAAGAACCCGGCCTGGCAGGGCGTCGAGCACAACGACGTAGGCATCCATGAATACATGGACCTGATGCGGACGATCGGCGCCGAGCCCTATATCACAGTCAACAGCGGCCTGGGCGACGTCGCCATGGCCCTCGAGGAACTCGAATACGCCAACGGGGCGGCTGACACGAAGATGGGCCAGGGGCGGGCGGCCAACGGGCATCCCGAGCCGTGGGGTGTCAAGTTCTGGGCCATCGGCAACGAAATGTACGGCAGCTGGCAGCTCGGCCATATCCCGCTGTCGGACTACGTCAAGAAACACACCCAGTACGCCGTGGCCATGAAGGCCATGGACCCGTCGGTCAAGGTCGTGGCCGTGGGGGCGGTCGGCCGCTGGAGCGAGACGATGCTGGCGGAGGCCTCGAACCACATGGACCTCATCAGCGAGCACTTCTATGTCGCGCACAAGGCCGGCCTCCTCAGCCACGTCGACCAGATGCCGAAGGAGATCCGCCGCATCGCCGATGCCCATCGCAAATATCGGGCCACGATCCCGACGCTCAAGCTGAAGGAGGTCCCGGTCGCCCTCGACGAATGGAACTACTGGTACGGTCCGGACATCTACGGAGAGATCGGGACGCAGTATTTCCTGGAGGACGCCCTCGGCGTCGCCGCCGCCTTCAACGAATATGCGCGGCAGAGCGACATCTACTTCATGGCCAACTATGCCCAGACCGTCAACGTCATCGGGGCCATCAAGACCTCGAAGACGGCGGCCGTTCTCGACTCGACAGGGGTCATCCTGGCCCTCTACCGGCATCAGTTCGGGACGATCCCGGTCACGGTCGGCGGCGCGCCCGAGCCGCTCGACGTCATGGCCTGTTGGAAAGACGAGACGAAGAGCGTCCTGACGTTGTCGATCGTCAATCCGACGAAGATGCCGCAGACGATCAAGCTTGACGCCGGGAAGCTGCGGCTGCCGAAGACGGCCAAGCTCTTCCTTGTCGCCGGCGACGATCCCCGGGCCTGCAACGTGCCCGGCCAACCGCCGGCCGTCACGGTTCGCGAAACCGAGTCCGCCCCGTTCGGCAAGAAGATCACCGTCCCGCCCATCAGCGTATCTCTTTATCACATTGGGGTCGGACCACAGAAATAAGAACATTATCAGCGACTTAACGACAAATTTGGAGGGCAAAAAGGCCTTAAACCGACGTTTTCGATGGCAAAAATGAAAAACTTGAATAAAGACCGATATCCTCTCCGCAACCTTCGTTTTTCATTTTTGGCATCAAAAAGGGCCGAATTAGCCCTTTTGAAGCCGATTTTCAAGGGTTAAATCATTCATAATAAACGTATAGCTGTGGTCCGACCCCAATGAGAGAATGAGAGGAGCGAACATGATAGAGAATCGTACCGCTGGTGTCAGAACGGCCCTGTTGCTGACCCTTCTATTGGCCTTCACCTCCGCCACCGTCCCCGCCCTCGCCCAGCAGAAAGTGCACGAGGAATACACCAAGAAGATCCTCGAGTTCACGACCGATCCCTGCTTCACGACGAAGTACGTCAACTATCTGCCCTACGCCGAAGGCATCCCCACGCCGCTCGAGGTCCTCGGCCACATCGCCGGCGCGAAAGACGTCCTTTCCTATTCGGCCGACGTCTACAAGTACATGCGGGCCCTAGCCGCGGCGACGCCCCGGGTCAAGGTCTTCGACATCGGCAAGACCGAAGAAGGCCGCGACTGGATCGTCGTCGCCATTGCCGACGAAGACACGATCAAGGCCCTCGACACCTACAAGGCCATCGCCGCCAAGCTGGCCGACCCCCGCAACCTGACCGACGCCGAAGCCCAATCGCTCCTGAAGCAGGCCAAGCCGATGTACTGGGCCACGGGCGGCATGCACTCCGGCGAGACCGGCTCGGTCGAGATGCTCATGGAACTCGCCTACCGCATCGCCGTCGACGAGTCGCCCTTCGTCAAGGCCATCCGCGAGAACACCATCACCCTGATCACGCCCATCCTCGAGGTCGACGGCCGCGACAAGCAGGTCGACATCTCGATGGCCAAACGCAAGGACCCCAAGGCCAACGTCTCCAGCCGGCTCCTCTACTGGGGCAAGTACGTCTCCCATGACGATAACCGCGACAACCTTGGGCTGGCCCTGAAGCTGAGCCAGTACATCATGAAGGTCTTCTTCGAATACCACCCGCTCGTCATGCACGACCTCCACGAGTCCGTCTCCCATCTCTACATTTCGACCGGCACCGGCCCCTACAACGCCTGGCTCGACCCGATCGTCATCGACGAGTGGAATCTCCTCGCCTATCGCGAGGTCGACGAGCTGACCAAGCTCGGCGTTCCGGGCGTCTGGACCCAGGGCTTCTATGACGGCTGGGCCCCGAACTACGCCTTCTACGCGGCCAACGGCCACAACGCCATCGGCCGGTTCTACGAGACCCAGGGCGCGGGCGACGCTTCCACCCGCGTCATCGCCTCCTCGCCCGACCGGGCCTGGTTCCGCCCCAACCCGCCGCTGCGCTCGGCCCTCTGGTCCATCCGCGATAACGTCAACCTCCAGGAGAGCGGCGTCCTCATCGGCATGAACCACGTCGCGACGCTCAAGGACAAGTTCCTGGAGAACTTCTATCTCAAGGGCAAGCGCTCCATCGCCAAGGCCCGCGCCGAAGGCCCCGCGGCCTACGTCTTCCCCGGCGATGATCCGCGCCCCGGCCAGGCGGCCCGCCTCCTGCGCCAGCTCCAGGCCCAAGGCGTCGAGATCCACCGGGCCGACAAGGCCTTCAAGGTCAAGGAC
>JADGNU010000219.1 GCA_017883305.1 Candidatus Aminicenantota bacterium
CGGACGAAGCGGCCGGGAGCTTCGTGCGACCGCCCAGTCGATCGGCGGCGGGATGGTCTTCGTAACCCAGCTCGACGGCCGCCCGGTGCGCCTCGACGGCAAGTCCCACGAGGTCCTGGTCCTCGTTGAAGGCCGGAAGGCCCGGGCGGTCGAGACGATCGTCGCCGCCGACGGCCGGACGGTGGGCAGGCCCGCCCGCTCGACCGGACACGGCGACGTGTTGCTGTCCTTCGAGAGGACCGCGCCCCTCGGACCGGAGGCCCTAACCGCTCTGGACAGGCTCCAAGGAGTCCGCAGGATCTGGGCCGCTCCTCCCTTGTTCTTCGTTCAAAAAGGGACGCCCCTCTTCCAGTCCGCGGCGGAGATGGTCGCGCTGGCGCGCCGACGGCGCGTTTCGCTGGGCCGGATAGCCTTAGCCTATGAAGCCAGGCTCCTGGGACTTGGAGAAGCCGAAATCCTCGGAGAAATGGGACGGAGATTCGATATCATGAGCAAGTCCGTGCGCCGGGGCCTGGCGGGCCGCGGACTCGGCATGAAAATTTTGAAGCCGACCGCCGGGCGGATATTCCGGGCCGAGGCCAGGCGGGATCTCCCGGCGGGGGGGTTCCATACGAGGGCTGCGGCCAGGGCGATGGCCGCCCTCCATGTCTCCAATAGCGGAGGCATCGTCTGCGCCGCTCCGACCGGCGGCTCGGCGGGTGTGCTGCCTGGGGTCGTCGTCACGCTGGTCGAGGAGGGGCGTCTCGACGGCGAGAGGACGGCACTGGCCCTTCTGGCGGCGGCTGCGGTCGGCACGATCATCGCCCGGCGGGCGACCTTCGCCGCTGAGGTCGCGGGATGCCAGGTCGAGATCGGGGCCGCCGGGGCCATGGCCGCCGCGGCGGTGGTCGAAGCGGCCGGCGGAAGCGCTGCCCGGGCGGCCGATGCCGCGGCCGTTGCCCTTCAGAACACCATGGGCTCTGTCTGCGACCTGGTCCAGGGCCTATGCGAGATCCCCTGCCACACCCGGAACGCTGTGGCGGCGTCGAGCGCCTTCGTCTGCGCCGATCTCGTCCTCGGCGGCTACAGGAATCCGGTCCCCCTCGACGAGACGATCGACGCGTCTTTTTCGTCCGGCCGGATGCTCCCGGCCGAGCTCCGCTGCACCGCTTTGGGGGGACTGGCGGTCACCCCTTCGGCCTTGGCCCTCAAACCCAGAAAAGCCAAATAGAGTCTCTTCCGGGATCCAGGGAACTTCTCCGGATCATTCCAAGGAGGACGAAGAGAGAATCCAGCTTCGGTTGACGCTTACTTCTTCGGCACGGGCTTCTTGGCCGGGGCGGGCGGGGCCAGGATGCGCCGCGTGTACTCGGTCTCGACGTTCTCGAAGAAGGCGCCCTCGAACCGCCCCGGCTCGAGCGTCGGCAGCATGACCTCGATATCGCAGGGCGCATCGGGCCGGAGACGCGACAGGTCGGCATAGTGGCCGATGAAGGTCCGCCCGGGGGCATGGGGATAGACGCTGTTGTAGGCCTTGAGGACTTCAACCGGCAGGCCGTTGATCTTCAGGCTGACGTCCATGGCGTCCGTGCCCTCGATGATGGGGATGTGGAGAAGCAGCCGCCAGGATCCGAGCCAGGGGGCGCGGAGGTCATCCTCGGTATAGGTCACGGGCCAGGCCTTCTTGCGTCCGGCGAGCTGGGTAAAGACGCGGGCCGGGACCGTGATCCGGGCCTTGTAGATTCCGCCCGTGAAGCCGGCCGGGACCTGGCCCGCGTTCTGGGACTTGGAGAAGGCGCGGCCGGCGAAGCGCACCGTGGCCGTGATCAGTCCCTGGCCGGTCTTGAACGGGCAGGCGACGCCGTTGACAGACAGGGCCCGGACGCGCGTCTTCTCGGGAAGGCGGACGACGATCGGGCGCGACGTCCCCGTTTCAGCGGTGACGCCGGTCAGCACGAGACGCGTGCCGCTGAGCGCCGCGGCGCCCCGGACGTTGAAGAGGATGGGCTCCGTGATCTCGGCCGGGGCCGGAAAGATCTCATAGACGGCCGCCTCGCGTCCGGGAAGGGACAGCGCGAATTCCCGGCCGTAGGCCCAGAGGCCCTCGGGCGAACCGACGAGCCGGCCTTCCTCCGGATAGAGCTCCTTGATCATGAGCTTCTCGCCCTTGACCAGGCCGATCGAGGGGTCGAGCTTGAAGCGCGCGTCCCGGGCGCCGGGATTGGGATTGAAGAGAAAGACGATGCCGCGGTCCTCGACGATGGCCGCCGTGCCGTCGACGCGGCCGGCCGCGGGCGGGCCGATGATGGGACTCAGGGCGTGAAGGAAGCGCGCGTTCTCGTCGGTCCAGTCGAGCCATTTCCGGAACCAGGCTTTGTCTTCGTCCGAGAAGGCCGCGAACTCCTCAGTGTCGCGGGCGGGGATGAAATTGACGACATGGTTGAAGGGGGCCGTGCCGATCGAAGAAAGGAGCGAGTATTTCCAGCCAAGGACGTCCCAGTCCCGCGGGCGGAAACGGTCCCGGCGCATGACCTCCTTTTCGTCGTTCCGCTCCGACTGGTGGGTGATGAAGCCGGGCATGATCTCGGGCGGGGTGAAGCGCTCGACCCGGTAGGTCCAGGCGGCGAACCGCTGCCGGTTGGCCGAGACGCGGTCGGTGTGGAGGTCGGGGAAAGCCTTGAAGCTCTCAGGCTGCTCGTCGGTCAGCGTCGGGTGCGGATAGGTTCCGGCGAGCCAGGTCCAAGGGCCGAAGCCCTGGTATTGCTGGCGGCCATCGACGACGGCATCGAAGGCTCCGCGCCGCAGGCCCTCGAGGATGCGCCGGCAACCGTACCACTGGGCGTACTTGCTCGAGGCCTTGTCCTGGGCGATCCACCAGTGGTCAAAAGAATATCCGGCCGCACCCGTCGTCTTCATGAAGGACAGGAGCTTGTCCAGCCACCAGTCCTGGAAGGAGCGCTGGCCCGTGTCGGCGCCCGATTTCGCGGCGCCGGCGCCGGCCCAGGCGGTCCACTCGGGATTCTGGAGGAAGGGCAGCGACGGATAGGCGTAGGCCATGAGCTTGAGATTCTTCGAGGCGGCATAATCGAGCATCGCCTTGAGTCCGGCCGGTACGTCGTCGCGGCGCGGGTCCCACTCCCCTTTCCGGAGCTTCTGGCCGAGCCCGAACCAAAGGACGTTCTCCCAGCCCCAGGAGTCGGCGTTGTCTTCGAGGCGGGAGAGCGAGCTGTTCGCCGGCGTGTAGAGGAGGTGCGTCACCCCGAGCTCGGAGGCCCGGTCCATGATCCGCTTGTACTCTTCGACGCCCTCGGGGGTTCCGACATCGATCTGGTAGTCGTTCTCACACCAGGGGATGTGGACGCGCACGCTCCGGCCGGGATAGTAGAGGAGGAAGGCGCGGACGCAGTCGACGAGGGCGCTGGCTTCGGCGACGTCGATCGACGGCGATCCGGCGAGAAGCTTGTCGTAGTCGGGGACAAAGGTCCACTCGGGCACCGCCTTGGCCGGGAAGCGCGTGCCCGAGAGCTCGGTGAGACCGATGCAAAGACGGTCGGAAGCGAAAGGCCCGAAATCCCGGCTCCAGTCCATGTCCGGGGCATAAGAGGCCGAGATAGCCGAGTCGTCGCGCGTCCAGGCCATGAAGGGGTTCTGGAGCATGACGTAGACGCTCCATGCGGGACCCGCGGCGGCATCCGCGGCGGCGAAGCGGCAGACGGCGCCGAACGCGCCGTCCTTGAGCTTCAGCTCCTCGACGACGGGCCGACTGAGCGTCGTTTCGAGCGGCCGGACGTCATGGATGCGGAACACGCGCGGCCGGGCCGAAGTCACGATGATCTGCTTGGTCAGGAAATCCCAAGCGGGTTTGAGCTCGTAGACGACGTCGAAGGTGTAGGGGTCGCGGGCGTAACGGTAGGCGATCCTGGCGGGCGCCATCTCGATCTCGGCCGGACCGAGGCTGCCGATGAGGATGGGCGTGCCGTCGATTGTCACCGCGGAGGGGTCGGCTGAAAAGGCGAGTGAACGGGCTGTTTTGGGCGTGCCGATGGAGACGAGTCCGTGGTCGTTGAATTCGGCTCTGATGCGGCCGTTGTCAAGGGCCATGTCCTCTGCGGCGGCGGGGAGCGGGGCGAGGAGGACCAAGGCGGCCAGGGCGCCGAGGAGGGGGATCAAGCCCGGGGGCGGGAGGCGCTTCGAGGTCATGGCTCATTCTCCTTGAGGGGCATGACCCGATTATAGCCGAGCGCACCGAAATTACCGAAAAAAGGTTCATCTCCCGAATCCGGGACATCTGTCTCTTCGGCTTTGCTCAGGATCGGCGGGAAGCGAACTCTTGGGAGCGACCTGCAGAATCGGGGCTGAGCACTCGACGCCGCGATTCCGCGAGATATCTTAAAAAAGCGCTTTTTCAGGATATTTCCCAGAAGCATGGCTCCGAGTCGCTCCGCCATACTTCCGACGGTCGCTTCGACGACTCCGCTCCCTGCCGGTCCCCCTTCCCTCACGGGGGCTTCGGAGCGACATCCATCGCTGCCTCGAGATGGATGTCCCGGAAATGGGAGATGAACCGATAAAAAGGGGATGCGGGATCGGGGCCGTAATTGACAGGCGAAGGGCCGGATGCTACTAATGCCTGTCTGGAGGCCCCATGGAAATCCATCGCAGGATGATCGTTTTCTTCGCCCTTGCAGCTGTTGCCGCGGCCGCCGTCGCGACGGAACCGATGACTGCGGCCGACACGACCGCCGGGCCCCAGGACAAGGCCGGGCTGGCCGATACGACCTTTGCCGCGGCCACCGTCAAGCCGGTCGTGCCCGTCCGGGCCTATCCCTTCAATCTGAAGAGCGTCCGCCTTCTCGACGGGCCGTTCAAGGCGGCCATGGAGCGGGACCTGGGCTACATGATGAGCCTCGACAACGACCGGCTTCTTCATATGTTCCGGGTCACGGCCGGGCTGCCCTCGAAGGCGGAGGCCTACGGTGGCTGG
>JADGNU010000220.1 GCA_017883305.1 Candidatus Aminicenantota bacterium
ACGACGCCGTCAGGTTCTATCTGTCCGGGACTTATAAGCCGCTGCCCGGGACCCGGCTCTCGGCGGCGGCCTCCTACGGCGCCTTCAACCAGAACGAGAGGCTCCTGCCCTTCACCATCAACACGGCCATCCCCGGTTCCGACCCGAATGCGTTGGACGCCATGTCCGCGCCCCGGGAGACCGCCATGGCCAAGGCGCATGTCAGCTCTCTGGACCTCACGTTGAGCTCCCGGCTGATGAGATCCGTCTACCTGACGGCGGGATTCCGCTATTACGATTTCGCCAACAAGATCGAGTCGCTCGACATCCCGACGGGCTATGCCCGGATCGACCAGGTCTGGGAAGACGTCCCGATCGCCATCGAACCTTACTCCTTCAGCCGCTCCCGGCTGTTCGGCGACCTTTCGGTCAACCTGCTCAAGGACACCACTCTCAAGGTCGGCTATTCCCTTTATAACGTGCGCCGGCACGAGGGCACGGCCGAGGCGGAAAAGAACAAGTCCGACGAAGGCTCCTTCAAGGTGTCGGTCGACAGCCATCCCTCGGATTGGCTCATGCTCCGCGTCAGCTATCTCGATTCCCGGCGGCGCTGGTCCCTCGACGACACCTTCGTGGCCTATGCCCCCAGCTTCAATTTCAAGCGCTACTTCGAGGCCAGCCGGGACCGGCAGGCCGTCAATGCCCTCGTCGGCTTGAGCCCGATCGACCGGCTCGACATCGAGCTGACCTACGCCCTCGGCCGCGACGACTACCTCAAGTCCGCCTACGGGCTGACGAGCGACGACTTCGACATGTACGGCGTAGACGTGAACTATGCGCTCTCCAAGAAGCAGATGCTCTACGCCTTTTACACGCATGAGCTGTACGACTCCGACCAAGGGGACCGGCAAAGCGGGGCGACCTTCTCGACAAATCCTCAGGACGATTGGACCGCGAACCTGAAGGACGCCGTGGACACGTTCGGGGCCGGCCAGTCGATCGAGCTCATCGCCAAGAAGCTCGACTTCGATCTCTCGGGATCGTACTCCAAGGCCCACGGCACGTCCTTCCTCGACTCACCGCCGGGCGGGGCCCCCGACTTGGCCATCAATTTTATCGCCCCCCTCGATACGACGGTCTGGTGGACGATCCAGTCCTCCTTCAAATGGAAGGTGACCGAGAGGCTTTTCGTCATTTTCGGCTACTGGTACGAGGAGTATGGACTCAAGGACATCGTCCGCAACGACATCGCCGTGGACTACGCGTCAGCGGGGGCCGTCTTCCTCGGCGCTCTCGAGCCGGGTTACAAGTATCACGTCGGATCGGTGAGGTTCGTCTACGGCTGGTGAGGACCGCGGGCGGGAAAGGGGCGCTTCAGGCGCCAGGGGGGATGTCCGGCCCCGGTTCGGCCGGCTGCGGCCCTAGAGCCTTTTCCCGGGCCGCCAAGATCTTCCGGTATTCGATCGCGTGAAGCGTCTTCAGCTGGTGTCCGGTGATCTTGCCGTCGAGCCAGATCCGGCTCATCGGGAAGACCTCGGGATTGAGGTGGACGTTGTACATGTGCCAGATGATGATGGCCAGGAACGCGAGCATGGCCTCGTAGCCGTGGGCGATGGCGAAGATGTCGTGGAGCCAGAGCGGGAACATGCTGAGGGACAGCTCGACGTTCCACATGAAGAAGCCCGAGAAGATCATGACCAGCGAGCCCCAGGCCACGGCGAGGTACTCGAGCTTCTCGATGAAATTGTAGCGGCCGTATTCCGGCGGGTTCTCGAACTTCCAGAACGGGTGGCGGTCGAAGAACCGACGCAGGAGCCCCTTCCTGGTGAGCCAACGGGAGAGCCCGACGTTGTAGCCGAATAGGGCGACGGCATCGAGCGCGTCCTTCCGGCGCGGCATGAGTTCGCGGAAGTTCTCCCGGCCCCGGCGCGTGAGGATCGTATAGCCGAAATGCCAGATGATGTCGGCGATGAGGAGAACGGCCGCTGCGCGGTGGATAACGCCGCGGTAATAGAAGACCCGGCCGTAGGAAAAGACGGCCTTGAACAGTCGCATCTCGTAGAACATCAAGGGGAGCCCGGTCACGACAAGAAGGGAGAACGACACGATGAGCAGGATATGCTGGAGCCGCTCGACCCGGTTCATCCGGAGGAAGACCTCGTCGTCGCGGATGAGGCCGCGTCCCGTCAGCGCGTCCATCGGCCCCTCAGTCGTCGATAGAGATCGGCGGCGATGAACGCCAGGAAGACGGAGATCAGCCCGCCGATGACGACGAGATAGACGATCTTGACCGTATACGCCCAACGGTTCTCGGTCCTCTCCGAGACGACGTGGATGCGGCCCTTGGAGAAATTGACGCCGGCGCCGGCGTGACATGTCCCGCAGGTCGCGGCCAAGTTGGCCGGATTGACGGACGACCGGGGATCGTTCGAGGGGCGGATGTCGTGGTGCCCGTGACAGCTGGCACAGTTGGCGACGCGGGTTTCGCCGGATTTCGAGGCCATGCCGTGGTAGGACGCGGCGTATGTTTTGAGCCGAGAGGTCAACAGTCCGTACTGCCGCGCCAGGCTTTCGTCGTCGTGGCAGCGGGAACAAACGGCGGCGACCTTCGTGGCGTAGACGATGGAGCCGAGGTCGGCCGGAGAACGGATGTCGTGCTCGGCGTGGCAGTCCGTGCAGACCGGCACGTCCCGGCTGCCCTTGACGTAGGCCTTGCCGTGGACGCCTTCGAGATAGTCCCGCTCGATGCCGGCGTGACAGGCGCCGCAGGTCGAGATGATGTTCGGCCGGGCGACTTTGGACCGGCTATCGTCGACAAGCCGGACGTCGTGTCCCCCGTGACAGCTGACGCAGGTCGCGGCAGAGTTCAGGCCGGCCTTGGACAGGGCCCGGAAATGAACGCTCTGAAGGTACTGTCCGACGAATCCGGGCCCGCGCGCGTTGGGAACGCGGCTGAGGTGGCAGGCCGTGCAGGTTTCGGGGATGTTGAGGGAAAAGGTCCGCGAGGAGGCGTCTGCGCTGGCGCGGATCTCGTGGGTCCCGTGACAGTCTTTGCAAAGGACGGCGAACGGCTTCGGGCCGGAATGAGCGCTGCCGTGGGCGCTTTGGCCGACCGCGGCGGCCGCGGCCTCGTGGCAGGACGCGCAGGCGACGGGCTTGAGCTTCCCGGCATGGGGAAAATCGGACACCTTCGCCAGGTCGGAGTGACAATCGACGCAGGAGATCCCGGCCGAGCCGTGGATCGATGCGGCGGACTTGGCGCCGTCCACGAACAGGGACTGTCCCTGGCCACCCTTCAAGCCGGAGTCCCCGTGGCAGACCAGACAGTCATCGTCCGACGGCTGACCGGATAAGGGGGCGGCGGCGAGAAAGACCAGGGCCGCAGGCAGGGCGAACCGAGCAACGAAGCCCGATCGGCTCATGGGTTCCTGCGTCCCCCGACCCTGCGGATCAGCAATGGGAGGAGATAAAGCAAGCTCAGGGCGGTCAGGATGAAGACGGCCCAGAGGAGCGCCTTCCGGACGTAATAGGGGGCGCCCGAGCCCGGGCGATCGTAGCTTCTGTGGATCCTGGTTCCGGCGATCTTCTCTGTCATGGCCGGATGACAGGACGCCTGGCCGCAGGTCTTGGGCAAATTCGCGGGGAAGACTTTCGACTCCGGGTCGGAGGCCGGACGGATGTCGTGGACGCCGTGGCAATCGACGCACGAGGCTTCGGCCGTCCCTCCCATGCCGATGGCGATGCCGTGGAAGCTGTCGATGAAGGTGGCGATCCGGTCCTCCGGCACGCCGTACTTGCGCATGATCTCGGGCCGGGCGTGGCAGGTGGAACACGTATCGGGGACGCGGGTCCTGGCCGTAGGGGACGCCGCCGAAGCCGTCGGGGCGATGGCGTGCTCGCCGTGGCAGTCCACGCACAGCGGGACGTCGGGGTTCCCCTTGAGGGCCTCACGGCCGTGGATGCTCTTGGCGTAGGCATCGAGGACGCGGCTGTGGCACTTGCCGCAGGTCGCAGGCTCCTTGGCGGGAAGCCGGGGCGTGCCGGCGCCTTGGATGTTATGGACCCCGTGGCAGTCGGTGCAGACCGCCGCGAACTCCGTCCCGCCCTGGGCCGGAACGATACGGCCGTGAACGCTTCGGCTGTACGCCCGATAAGGCGATTCGGCGTGGATATTGTATTTCACGACGACGGCCATGTCTTCGTGGCAGCGGGAGCAGGTCGTGGGGATGTTACGGCGGTTGACCAAGGAGTCATGGTCGGCGGCCGGCTTGATGTCATGATGACCGTGGCAATCCCAGCAGCGGGCCACTTCCGGCTCGTGCCGCTCGAGGTAGGCCCGGCCGTGGACGCTATCGGGGTACGACGCAGGGCTCCCTCCGGACCGCGAATCGGCGGGGGCCTGATGGCAGGAAGCTCCGCAGGTGGGCGGCGGGAGGTCCTTTTTCGCTTGATGCGGCAGAGTCCCCTCTCGCGGGATGAACCCCGCGTGACAGTCCGCGCAGCAGAGCGCCGCGTGGACCGGGCCTTGAAGGGAGACCTGCGAATGACATTCGAGGCACCCCTGGGAGTCGGGCGCCGCCGTTCTCTGGGAGGGGAAGGCCGATGAGACTCCGACGGCGGCGAAAAGGAAAATAATTCCGAGTTGTCGTCGGTCCAAACTCAGAACCGCCTATTCCGGCGGGGTCGCCGGGGCTTACTTTCCCGGAACGGGATGCTTGATCTGATCCCACGCCAAGGCGAAATCAAACTTGATGCCGTGGGGATTCTCGTGGCACTTGAGGCATTGCGCTTTGATGGCCTCCGGACTGCCGTAGAGGACGAGCCCGTTCTTGACGGCCTCGGCCTTGTCTTTCATGATGGCCAGCTTCCTGTATGCGCTCCCGGGACCATGGCAAGTCTCGCAGGAAACCCCCTCGGCCTTGAGCTCGGGAGCCTTCTCGGCGAGAGGGGCATGACACTTGAGGCAGCGCGCA
>JADGNU010000038.1 GCA_017883305.1 Candidatus Aminicenantota bacterium
GACGTCGCGCAACCGCTCCGCCTCGAGCTTATTCCCGAGGTCGTCCCTCTCGGTGTCCCCGAGCCGGTTGGCCTCCCGCTCGACCTGGATCCGCGACGGCGTCGGCGAGAGGAACGACGCGATATAAGGGCTCAGGCTCGGCACGACCAGGACGAGAAGGACCCAGACGAGGAGCGAGGTCATGATCGAGGCCGAGCTGGCCTGATGACGCGCCGATATGAAGACGCCCAGAGCGTAAAAGAGCATGACATAAAGGACGGTCCCGACGGTGATCAACCCCAGTGCGCCCCAATCGGCCGACCTCCAGCCGACGCCTGGGTGGACGAGGATGACGAGCAGCCCGACGACGAGCGACATGATATAGGGGACGAGGAGCGTCAGCCCGCCGCCGGCGATCTTGGCCAGGATCACCTGGGGCCGCGGAACGCCGTTGGCCAGCATCAGCTTCAGGGTCCCGTCCTCCTTCTCGCCGCTTACGGCGTCATAGGCGAAGATCAGGGCGACGAGGCTCATGAGGATGGTGACAACGAAGACGAGATCGACGAGAGGGAACATGACCGGCAGCGGATCGTCGTCGAACTCCGACAGGTTGACGTCGGCCGACAATCCCCTGACGAGAACCTCGGAGGGGAGGGGCGGCATATCGGCCCGCAGGATGTTCGAGATGCGGTTGAAATGCCCGTAGCTCCGGAGGTAGGTCTCGGTTTCGGCCCGGCGCTGGGAGACGTCGCTCACCTTCTTCAGGTAGTCGCTGGTCAGGACGAAGGTCGTGACGGGCACGACGACGAGAAGGAGCGCGAGCGTCACAACGAAGCGGAAGGACAGGATGTTCCCCAGGATCTCCTTCCTGACGATGGCTCTGAACATGATCTCTCCAGGCCTCCCTCAGCGGACGTCATACCGGACAAAGCCGACAAAGGCCAATAAGAAGACGGCGCTGACAACGAAGATATTGATGACCAGAAACTTCAGGGCCGGGCCGGCGCGCTCGACGAACGACATCGGCTTTTCCACGAATTGCGGCACCCGCTCGAAGGCGACCGGCTTGCGCGTCGTCGAGACGTTCTCGCTCGGGTTATACCAATGCGGGCTGTCCTTGTCCGCTGCGTCGAGAGATTTGAAGAAGCTCAGCATCTGCCCCTGATAGACGTGCATGTCGTCCCAGGCCTTGCGGAACCGCAAGTAGCCTCCGCCGGACACGGCTTCGGCCAAGACCTCGAAGAGCGAGACTGGCGAGAGCGCCGTCACGAGACGGGTCCGGTCGAACTGGCGGAACATCGTCTGATAATAGGCGTCGCGGATGCCCTTTTCCGCCTCGAGGCGCTTCATCTGAAGGTTGGCCCGGAGCTCGTGCTGGGGGAGGAACGGGTTGCCCGAGTTCATCATCCAGCTCCCCGGCGGCGCGGCCTTGTTGAGATCGTCAAAGGCCGCGTTGATCCGCTTCTGCACGGCCTCCGAGCTCTCGATCGGGAAGATGTTCTTAGCCACAAAGACGCTGGAGTTGGGGACGATGACGGCGAAGGCGAGCCAGAAGGCCAGCGCCAGCAGCAGGCTGACGTTGGAGCTCGGGGCAATGACCGACGAAAGGAGCCCGAACGCCGCGAACGTCGCGGCGAGGAGCGCGGTCACCGCGAGAAAGCCCAGAACCTCGCCGGCGAGGGCGGTCGTCGGCCCCTCGGGGCCAAGGACGATGACGATGATCAGGCTCGTCAGGATCCCGGCCAAGACGATGGCCATGACCGAGAGGACGCCGCTCGCGAACTTGCCCAGAAGGATGGTGGCCCGGGAGACGGGATTGGCCAGCGACAAAGCCAGGGTCTTCGATTCCTTTTCTCCCGAGACGGCGTCGAAAGTGAAGAGCAGGGCGATGAAGCTGACGATCAGGGCGGCGATGAAGGTCCAGCTCAGCTCGTCGTATCTCTTGAGAAAGGGATTGGCGGTGCCGCTCTTGTTCTGGAAGGAAAAGACGTTCCAGGCGCTGAACACGATGGCGTTCGGCAAGTACTTTTCCTTGGCGTCGCTGATGAAGCCATCGGACCGCGGCTTCAGGGTATAGGTCTGTCTGCGGACCGCCAGATCGGTCGCGTCCTGGCCGGCCAGACCGCGCATCGTTTCCTGGAACTGGCTCTGGGTTTCGCGGTATTTCGCCAGGTTCGCCGCCGAGCTGCCGGCGAACGACGCCGCTCCGGCGGCAAAGACGGCGATGACGAGGGCCAGGGAAATGAGGAACCGCAGACTGTAAAGGTTGTGGAGGAGCTCGCGTTTGACGACGACCCGGAACATCCTTACCTCACGTCAAAACGGATGAACGCGACATAGCCCAGGGCGAAAAGGAATACGGCCGCGACGACAAGGAGCCCTCCCTCGAGGACGGAGGCTTCCAGCCCGGACAGGAGCGCCCCGGACGGCTCCTCGAACCGGGGCATGTCGGCGATGTCGAGAAAGGGAAAGTCCGTCGGGCTGTCGCCCGCGACCGTGACCATGTTGAGCTTGACCCAGCGGGCCCGGGCGTCCTTCTGTTTTGAGCCCCACTCTTCCCATTCTTTGAGCGTCTTGAATTCCCCGCCCGTCCGCTCGGCCGTGAGCTGATCATCGGTCTTGAAGGAGGCCGGGTCCGTCGGTGTGATCCAGCCGTAGGATCGGAAGATATCCTTGCCTTCGAGCCAGCGGACGAAGCTCTCCCGGTACTGGCGGATCCGGTCCATCCTTCGGCCATGGGCGGCGAGGTCCGTCCGGCAGACGGCCGAGGCGATGGCCCGGAAGACGCCCGTCGGCGACACCAGCGAGAAGGCCCCGGCCGCATCCGCTTGACGGGCCAGGCTGTCCAGGTAGGCCTTCTGGGGGGCCCATCTCTTGTCCGCATAAGCGATCCGGATGGGTTCGGAGACCATGGACCGGCGGTGGAAGTTCTCGAATTCGTCCCGGGAATCCCCGTACGTTTCGACGAAGCCGTCTTCGCTCGTCGAGCACCACCAGCAGCTGTATCCCTCGGGGATGCCCTGGGCCTTAAGCGCCCGGCTGATCTCCTCCTCGCGGGCCTTGTCGATGTCCTTCAGGACGCGGTCGAGATTGTCGCGCGACGCGGCGCCGACGAAGCTTTCTGCGAAGTTGGCCGCGACGACCGGGATGATGAAGACGAACAGGACCCACAGGAAGAGGCACACGACGAGGCTCGTGACGGAGCTCTTGGACCTGGCCGAAACGAGGATGCCGATGAAGACGAAGACGGCCAGATAGAGGAGGCTGGCCGCGAAGAGCAGGACGATCCGGCCCCAATCGCTCGCGGAAAAAGCGATGTCCCGCGAGAGGAGGACGAGGACGCCGCTGAGGAGGAACGAGAAGACGAGGACCGGCAGGAGGGTCAGGAAGATGCCCAAGGTCTTGCCGGCCAGGGCGGTCGACCGGCTGAGCGAGTTGGACATCTGCAGCTTCAGCGTGCCGTCTTCCTTCTCGCGGGTGAAGGCGTCGTAGCTGAAGATGAGCGCCAGCAGCGAGAAGATGATGGCCGCGATGTCGACGAAGTCCACGGAGAAGAAAGAGGCCAGGAACGGATTGTCGCCGGCCGCCGTCTTGCCGGCCGCGAGAAAGGGCTTGTCGCCGAGCCAGATCCTGGTCCGGTTGCCGACCTGGTCGGAGAGGCCCTTGCCGAAAACGCTCAGGGGATCCGGCGGCAGGACGACCTCCGGCCGCAGCGTGGAATAGACACGGACCTCCGTCGTGGTCTTTTCGGCGGCGTCACGGTCGAGCCGGTATTGGCTCATGCGGTCGCGGTAGTTGCTGATATTGATCAGGATACTGAAGGGGATGAGGACGAGGCAGAGAACGAAGCCGATGGCAAAGCGGGGCGAGACGAGATTCGTCAGGAAGTCTTTTTTGACGATGGTCGCGATCATGGCTTCCCGGGCTTGGACCTCACCGGACATCATAGCGGACGAAGGCCACGTAGCTCAGGGCGAAGAACAAGATGCCGCACGCGGTGAGCCAGGCGATGTCGAAAAGCGCCCCGCTGGCCAGGACACGGTCGAGGGGCCTGTAGGCGTAGCGGAAGGCGGGATAGTCCGGGACTCCCGCGTCGGGTGAGGCGAGCGTGCGGTCGATGAAACCGCTCTTGTAGCGCACGACCTCCTGCTTGAAGGCGCCCTCCTCGCCGATGCCCGTCCCGGCGATCTCCGTCGCCGCGTAGACGAAGCTGGCCACCGGCGAGACCCGGTTGATATTCTTCGACAGGGCCACCAGCCGTTCGAACTTGACCCGGTAGTCGGCCTCGAGGGCGTCGTTCTCGGCGCTGATGGCCTTGACGTGCGAGGGCCAATCCCCCTCGCCGCGGATGCGGAGCAGGACCTCGCGCGTCCAGACCTGCTGGCGCTTTTCGCTCAGCGCCCGGACCGAGGGGACGTCGACAAGCTGCCGTGCCGCGAGCGTGCCCAGGTTCGGCAGGACGAAGACGAGCAGGGCCCAGACGAAGAGCAGGATGACAAGCGAGCTCGAGGCCCGCCGGGTCAGCGCCGAAACGAGGATGCCCAGGCTCAGGAAGAAGGCGATGTAGACGAGCGTCAGGGCGATGATGAGGGCCAGCCGAAGGGCCTGGTCCGCCGAGAAGCGGATGGCCGGGTCGAGGGACAGGACCGCGATCCCGAGAGCTGACACGAGCAGGAACGGGACGGCCAGGCTGACGAAATTCCCCAGCCATTTGCCGAGCAGGACCGCCCCGCGCGAGGCCGGGTTGGCCAGCATCAGCCGGAGCGTGCCGCCCTCCTTCTCGCGGCTGACCTGGTCGAAGCCGAAGAGCAGGGCGACGAGCGAGAGGACGACCCGGACGACGTAGAGGAAATCCGGCGTCGGGAAGAAGGCGAAGACGGCGTTGCCCGATTTCTGCCCGGCCCGGACGGTGATGCCGATCGAGCTGACCTCGAAGGACCGGGCCATGGACTCGTCGAGGCCCTTGGCGAAGATGGCCAGGGGGTTCGGCGGGTTGACGGCGATCGGCTCGCCCGGCTTCGGGCGGATGAGGCTGTAGTCGGCCAGGCGGTCCTTGTAGTCCATGGTGGTGATGAACAGGCTCGTGCCGACGAGGACCGCGGCGAGCAGGATGACGACATAGAACTTATAGCTGAGGAGGTTGGCTAGGATCTCTTTGCGGGCGATCGTTCCTGTCATGGCAACGCTCCTAAATCGGGGACACAATACCATTTTCCGAATTTCGGTTGAGGCGCTCAGGGTATCTTTTGTTAGACACGCACTGCTGAGCTGTGGAGAAATTCGGAAAATGGTATTGTGTCCCCATTTTATCTACCGCACGTCCGTTCTCAGGAACGCCGAAAACGCCAGGCCGGCGAGGAGGATGTTCCAGACGAGCAGGCCCGCGATGTCCCACAGCCCATGGCGAAGGCCGTCGACGAGAGACGGCCGGCTTTCCGAGAATCTCGGAAAATCCGATTTGTCTCCCGCGTACTCTTGCGGAGACGGCGATTCGAGGTTGATGTACTTGCCGTTCAGGGTGGCCGAGCTCGAGAAACTCCAGGGCGACGTGCCGACGACCTTTCCCACCTTCTTGAGAACATAGTCGTCGTAGATCCTGGAATAATTTCTCACGTCACTCAGGAACCGGGCTTCGGCCGTCGGCCCGGTCGCGGAGACCGCTTCGGCGGCGTACTGAAACAGAGCGGCCGGCGAGACGCGAGAGATCCGCTGGGCCAGGGCGGCCCGCTCCTCCATGGCCTTGTCATAGTCGTCGTAGAGCTTTCGAACACCGTCCTGCCCCTCTTCGTAGGCGCGGTTGGCCTCCTTGAGAATATCCTCTTCGGTCTTGAGCTCTCCCTTTTGGATCCGGTCCTGGATGCCCGCGATCCGCTTCCAGACCTCTCCCTGGATGGTGGGCCCGACGAGCTTGGCCATCTCGTATTCGCTCGGGACCTTCGAGAATCTCTGGGCGGCGATGCCCGACATGTCGGGAATGAAGAAGGCAAAAATGATCCAAAAGGCCAGGAGAACGAGGAGGACCAGGGACGAGCGGGGAATGAGCGCGGAGAAAAACAGGCTCAAAAATGCGAACAGGGATAGGTAGGCCAAAGCGAGGACGAAAAAGACGGCCATGCGAACCAGGTTCGACGGTCCCATCAAGGCCGGGAGGAAGGCTCCGATCAGAATGAGGCTGATGAGGAGTCCGACGAGCAAGGGTATCGCGGAGCTCGAGATGATCGCCAGGTATTTGGCGGTCAGGAGCTTGGCCCGGGCGACGGGGTTGGAAAGGACCAGTCTGAGGGTCCCCTGCTCCTTTTCGCCCGATATGGCCTCGAATCCGAGAAGGATGACGTATAGGCTGAACACGATCTTGATGATGAAAGCCCAGTCGAGCTCCGGGATGTCCGGCATCTTGAAATTGACGGTTCCGGCCGGCTCGGGCAAGAGCGTTAGTTTCGGCCCCAGATAATAACCGCTCGGGGTGTTCTTTTCACCGCCCTCGGCCATGAACAGGAGTGGGCTCGGCGATTTGAAGAGGGACGTCCCCATCGTGCTGGGATGCTGCTCCGCCTGCGCGACATGGAGTCGATAATTGGAATTGAGCCGCCCGTATTGTTGGACGAAGACGAGGCCGTTCACCGCGAACAGGAGGAAGCTCGCCGCGAGCAGGACCGCGAACTGGACGCTCCGGAGATGATCCAGGAGCTCTTTCCGGATGATCGTTCCCATGGCGCTACCTCACGTCCTTTTTCAGGAAAGCGGTATAGCCGAGGGCGAAAAAAGCCAGCCCGAAAAAGGCCAGAAGGAGCCACGCGAGCCAGGTCGCAGCGAAGGCCTCGGCCGTCGATTCGACCGGAACGCGGAAGTCGATGGCCGCCGCCGTCTTGTAAGCCTCGCGGTCGGCATACATGAGCCTGGACCGGGCGACGTGCTGCTGCCAATAGCGATAGACCTCCCGCATGAAGCGCTCGTACTCGGCCATCCCGGTCCGGCCGTAGCGCTCAGCGGCCTGGTCGAACAGGACGGCCGGCGAAAGGACGGACATGGCCCGGGCCAGGTTCGTCTGTGACGTGAGCTTCCGGCCGTATTCCTCGTCGACCTGGTGGCCGAGGTCGGCCTGCAGGGCCCAGAGCTCGACATTCCTGACGGCGACGTCCTTCGGCACCTCGCTGCCGCTGCGGACGGCTTGGCCGAAGGCATCCTGGATCTTCTTCTGTTCCGCCTCGTAGGGCTGGAAAGCCGCCGCCTTCTGCTGAGCGATCTGCTCCTGCGACGGGAGCCTGGAGAGGTTTTGGGCGACGATCGTCCCGAGGTTGGGATAGATGACGATCAGGAAGATCCAGGCCTGGAGCAGGATCATCAGGGACACGGAAGGCCTGTCGACCAGGACCGAGACAAAAAGGCTGATCGCGTAGAAGACCGTGAGGTAGAGGGCTGAGAGCCCCATGAAGATGAGGATGCGGGTCCAATCGCCGGCGGCCAAGGCGATGAACGAATGGGACAGGATGAGGATCAGCGATATGAGGGCCGCGACGGCGAGCGAGCCCATGATGACGAACCATCCGCCCAGGAACTTGCCGAGGAGGAGCTGGTCCCTCGGCACGCGATTGGAAAGGATCAATTTCAGCGTTCCCGACGATTTCTCTTCGGACACGGCATTGTAGGCGATGAAGACGACCATCAGGCTCAGCACGACCCGGACGATGAAAGCGAAATCGACGGCCGCGAAGCCCGACACGAGGCGATGATGCTGGCTCAGTCCCTCGCCCATGTAGCCCGACGTCGTGGAAGGGATATTTAGGTAGGTGAAGGTGATGCTGTTCCCGAGCTTCCGGTCCTTTCCTTGGATGAGCGTGCTGAGGACCTGGGGTGGCCGATAAAGACGTTTGTAGAAGCGGTCGCTCTTCAGCTCTTGGCTTGCGGACTGATAGTCCTGCAGGCGCCCCTTGTAGTCCTGAACGTTGATGACTGTGCTGCCTGCCGCCAGGGCCAGTGTGATCCCGAGCCCGATCAGGAATTTGGCGGATTTCAGGTATTCGAGGATCTCCCGCTTGATGATCGTTCTCAACATCGGGTCCTCACGTCCGCGAAAATCGGGATCACCTTACATCGTACTTGACGAACTTGGCGTAGGCGAAGGCGAACGGGGCGATGAGCCAGACGAGGAGCGAGATGAGGCTCCGGGCATTGGCCTTGAGTGTCTCGGCGACCGTCGCCGGGGTGATCGTGAACCGCGGCAGCTTCGAAGCGTCCACGGGCTGGGCCGAGAACGACATGGACATGCCCCCGCCCTCGTGCATCATGAGCGTCCGCTTGACCTTGCTGAAGAGCTCGTTGTCCAGGGCCATCTGATGGGAGCGGACGGCCTCGACGTATTTGGCCCGCTCGAGCTCCCCGGTCCCGCAGACGTCGGCGATGAACCGGGCGAAGGCGGCGCTCGGCGAGACGAGGGACAGGTTGACGGCCAGGTCGAGCTGGCGCCGCCTTTCCTGGAGATAGGTCTCGTCGATGGCCGAGAGCTGCTGGGACTTTGTCTCCCGGGCCCGATTCTGGATGTCGTCCCGGATCGGATCCCACTTCTTCCGCTCGGGCGAGTTCTCGTTGTCGGCCGCGCCTTCGGGGGCGCCCTTAAAGATCAGGTCGTACTGGCGTCCGAGCTCCTTCGCGGTCTCCGCGTCGAGCGACCGGACGAGGAGCGATTTCTGGAGCGACACCTGTGTTTCCGTCCGGACCGGATGGGCGAGCCGGGCGATCATGTCGCCGAGCCGGGGCACGATCAGCTGGAACGCCGCCCAGACGATGAGGATGGCGACCAGGGAGGTTCGGGCCTTGGAGGTGCTCGTCGAGACGGCGATGCCGATGGTGAAATAGGTTAGGATAAAGAGGGATGTGGCCAGAAGGACGATCAGGACGCGGACCGCCGTGTCGCCCCCGGCCAGGGGGAAGGCGCCGAACATGAGGACGACGGCGCCGAAGAGAAAGGCGAGCAGGAACGGCACCCAGAGCGCCAGGAAGCCGCCGCCGATCTTCCCGGAGAGGAGAGTGTCGCGAGGCAGGCTGTTGGCCAGCATGGCCCGCAGCGTCCCCGATTCCTTCTCCCCCGAGACCATATCCGAGGCGAAGAGCATGGCGATCAAGCTGATGACCATCTGGACGAGGAAGACGAAATCGACCTTGCCCTGGACCGACAGGATCGTCTCGTCGTCGGTCGCCGATTCGCCGGGCTTGAATCCGTCCTGCGTGAACTCGTAATAGCGGGGCAGGGTGCTTTCGAATCCCTGGGTGAAGACCGAAAGAGGCGCGGGCCTGCGGAAGCCGCGGATGGCCACCGTCCCGGCCATGATGTCCTGGATCTTGATGGCCGCGGCGGCCTCGTCGGCCAGCCGGACCTGGTCGCTATAGTCGCGGACGCGCTTGGCGTAGGCGGCCTGGTTGACGGCCATGCTCAGGGGCACGAGCAGGAGGCAGATGACCGCAAAAAGGGGGAAACGATAGCTGAAGATCGTCTCCAGCAGCTCTTTCTTGACGATCGTTCTCCACATGGCGTCGATCTCCCGGGCGGTCGTCCCGGTCCTCAGGCGGATGCCGGCTGGCCAGCGGATTCCATGTAGTCGATGTAGAGGCGATTCAAGTCCTCGTTATGGAGCTCGTCGCGGGTCCGTTCCATGACCAGGCGCCCTTCCCGCATGATGCCGACGCGGTCGCCGATCTCCTTGGCCCGGAAGATGTCGTGGGTCGACATGAGGACCGCCTTGCCCTCCGTCCGCAGCTCCGCCATGATGTCCAGGAATTCGGCCGCCGCCTTGGGGTCGAGGCCTGAGGTCGGCTCGTCGAGGAGTACGGCCGGCGCGTCCTTGACGATGGCGATGGCGATGCCGAGCTTCTGGCGCATGCCCTTGGAGAAGTTCTTGACCCGCTGGTCGAAGGCCTTCTCCTGGAGGGAGACGCGGCGCATGGCCCGGTAATAGTCATCCTTCGTCAGAGCGGTCTTGCCGCCGAGCCGGGCAAAGAAGTCGAGGTTCTGGCGGGCCGTGAAATTGCCGTAGAGCATGACGTTTTCGGAGACGAAGGAGACGTACTTCTTGGCCTCGAGGGGATCCTTCGAGACGTCGATGCCGTTGATGAAGCAGGAACCGGACGTCGGCGGGATGAACCCCAGAAAGAGGTTGATCGTCGTTGTCTTGCCCGCCCCGTTGGCCCCGAGCAGGCAATAGATCTCCCCCGGCTGAACCTCCAGGTTCAGGCGGTCGAGGGCCAGGACGCCGTCCTCGTAGCGCTTCGATAGTCCGTCGGCCTTCAGGATCGCTTGGTGTTCCGCCATCTTGTCCTCCCTATGCCCATTCGGTGACATACAACTCAACTCATTGAATTGTCAATCGAGCCGGGACACCCTGGCCCCCGGCGGATGGCCCGCGCCACCGCTAATCTATACTGGAATTAAGTGGTTTTAGTTGTGTGTCACCGAATAATTATCTCCGGGTCAGCTTGATGCCGAAGACGACGATGCCGACGAGGAGCCCGACGAGGAGCAGCACCAGCGCCCCGATGCCCAGGACGTTGGCCTTCGACGAGATGTGGATGCGGACGATCTTGTCCTCCGATTCGACACGCCGGTTGTCGGCCAGGGCGTCGGTCCGGATCTTCGGCTCGTAGTCGCCGACCGAAACCCCGTCCGGCGGCAGGAACTTGATCTTGACCACCTCGTCCTTGTTCTGCTCGAGCGTCGCGATGAGGTCGGGCTTGATCTCGACACGCCAGTTGAGCGGCAGGTCGCAGAAGACGCGGACGTTGTTGAGCTTGCGCGTGCCGGTGTTGCGGATGGTCACGTCCATGCTGATCGTGTCGCCGACCTTGATCTCGTGATAGAGGTTGACGGCCTGGACCTCGACCTTGGGCACGCCGCGGGGGATGAGCTCGAGCTTGACGAAGCCGGCGTTGAGGGTTTCGATCGCGTCGGCGCCGATCCCGCCCGCGCCTCCCGCCGCCGCTTCGAGCCCGCGGAGCTTCTCTGTCTGGTCGTTGTCGAGGGCCAGGACAAAGAACTCGAGCGGCTTGTCGAGAATGACCCGCTCGTCCGGGTTCTTGGGCAGGAAGAGCTTGAGCTGGAGCTTGAGGCTGGTGATCCCTTCGCTGAATTTGATCTGCGACAGACGGGCGCTCGTCGTCGGGTCGCTGAACTCATAGGTGATCTGGGTCGGCAGGTTGACCGCCTCGAGCTTGAAGACGTTGGCCTCGCCGCTGAATTTCTCGAGCGACAGGTCATAGGTGGCCGTGCTCTCGAGGTCGGCCTCCTGGGAGAACTGGGCCGAGTTGACGGTGACCATGTTGGCGCTGACGCCCTTCTGGAGATAGACGGAGGTCGTTTCGGTCTTGCCCGAGTAAGAGACGCTGACGTCGAGGTTCTCCACGTCCTTGAGGAGCTGGAAGGTGACGTCGCGCTCGGTCTCGATCGGCAGCGTGGCGACCGTCTTCTCGTAAGGATCGGAAATGACTTTCCCCTCCGAGAGGAGGGAGACGTAGACGTCCTTGAGTTCCTTCATGAAGTCGAGGGGGAACAGGTCCTCGGCATTGATCTTGAGGTTGGCCAGCTCCTTGAGCTCCTTGGAAGCATAGCGCAGGCCCACGCGGACGAACTTCTTGCCGCTCCGGTCCTGGTACTTGACGGCGCGGGCGACCGAGATGCGGGCCTCGCTGCCCATGAAGCTGATCAGGGCCTGCTGGTAGTCGACCTGGGCCTGGAGGTAGGCCGTCTGCCGCTGGGCGAAATCGGCCTCCGAGGTCAGGCCGTCCTCCTTGAGCTTGAGGTAGCGGTCGAAATCGGCCTTCTTGAGCTCGAGCGAGAGCTGGGCGCTCTTCAAGCGGAGGAGCTTCATGTTCTGGGATTCCTGCGTTTGCGCGGCCGCGAAGCTGAAAAGGAGCAGAAGAGCCGCGGGGATGCTGAGGAGCCTGAGTATTTTCATCGACGAGCCTCCATGAACCGGTCTATCATAGCTCAAACGCCACTTTCAAGACGACCCCTGGGGCAAAATTCTCCCCAGGTCATAGAAATATACGCTCTTGGGGGCCCCAAAGTTATCGGGGGAACGAAATTTCCTTGAAAGCGTAATATAATAGACGGCAGGATTCTACGGATCGGAGGATGTCATGACCCAGCGACGCATTCCCGGAGCGCTCCTTGTCCTTCTTTTGCTCTGCGGCCCCGTCTTCAGCCAGGAGACCAAAGAGCTGACACTGACCCTCGAGGACTCGATCGTCCGGGCCCTCAAGAACAACCTCAACATCGCGGCCGAGGTCATCACCCCCGGCCTGGCCTCCGCGAACGTCTCCCTGGCCAGACAGATGTACGCGCCGACCCTCCAGCTCGATCTGAGCGGGAACCGTTACGAACAGCCCTCCTCCGGGCCTCTCCAGGCGTCCGCAACCTTCATCAACAAATCGACGAGCTCGACCGCGTCGGTCGCCCAGAAGATCCCCTTCGGCGGCAACTTGCAGGCCTCGCTGAGCTACGATTACTCGAAGAGCAATCAGCTCTTCCAAAGCTACAATCCCTCCTTCCAGAGCCGACTGAACTTCGTCCTGACCCAGCCCCTGCTCAAGAACTTCGGCTGGACCGTCAGCCGCCGGGAGATCATCATCGCCCAGTACAGCTTCGATTCCTCGCGCAGCCAGTTCAAGGACGTCCTCATCAACACGATCTATTCGGTCGAGGAAGCCTACTGGAACCTCGTTTATAGCATCGAGAACCTCAAGACCCTCCGCCAGGCCCTCGAAAGCGGGCGCGACCTCCTGTCCAAGACCAAGAGGGAGGTCCAGGTCGGCACCAAGGCGCCGATCGAGGTCCTCAACGCCGAGGCCACCGTGGCCCGCCGCGAGGCCGACATCATCCAGGCCGAAGCCCTGGTCAGGCGGAACCAGGACCTGCTCCGGACGCTCCTCAACCTGGGCGTCGATCCCTCGACCGCGGGCCAGGCCCTCGTGCCCGGCGACAAGCCCGAGTTCAAGCCGTACGCCATCACCCTCGAAGAGGCCTATGCCCAGGCCCTGGCCCGCCGGCCCGACCTCGACACGGCCAAGTCGGCGATCGAGACCCAGATGGTCAATTTCCGCTTCGCCAAGAACCAGCGTTTGCCCCAGCTCGACCTCCAGCTGGTCAAGACCAGCCCCGGCCTCTCCGGTCAGCTGTTCATCTACGACCCGGCCAATCCGTTTCTGCCTCCCGTGCCCGGGGACCCCGGCAGCGCCGGCGCGGCCTTCCGGAACTCCTTCAGGTTTCTCTACAACAACTGGACGGCCGGCGTGACGCTGACCATCCCCTTCGGCGACGTCTTGGGCAAGGCCGGCTACGCCTACGCCAAGCTCGACCTCGAACAGGCGCAGGCCCGGCTCAAGACCCAGGAACAGCAGGTCTTCCTCGAGGTCAGCGACGCCGTCCGCTCGCTCGAGACGGCGGCCAAGAGCGTCGATGCCTACCGGATCGCCCGGGAGCTGGCCGAAAAGCAGCTCGAGGCCGAGATGAAGAAGCTCAGCGTGGGCATGTCGACGAACTATTTCGTCCTGACCTACCAGGACGCCCTGGCCAGCGCCCGGTCGTCCGAGATGAGGGCCCTCGTCGAGTACAACATCGCCGTCGCGAACATCGCCAAGGTGACCGGCACGACCCTGGAGCTCCGCAACGTCTCGATGGGTGACTATATCAAGTAAGCGTGCTAGGATGGCCCCGTGAGCGTCTTTCTCATCGACGCGGGCCGCGAGTGGCGGGACAGTCAGGGCCAAATCCTGTACATCGCCCGCGAGCTCCGCAAAAAGACGATAGCGGCCCATCTCATCCTCGAACCGGGGAGCGAGATCCTGCGCCGGGCCAGCGCGGAGGGGCTGCCGGCCCTGCCTGTCCGGATGCACGGCCGGATGGGCTGGCTCGTCCGCAAGATCCTGGTCAGCGAGATGCGCGCCCGCGGTTGCAAGCTCGTCCACGTCCACGAGACGTTCGGCGCCGCGCTCGCCCTGGCGGCGGCCGCGGCGGCCCAGGTGCCGGTTCGCATCCTGTCCCGTCCCGCGGACTCGTCGCCGCTCGAAGGCGGTCTGCCGTTCCCCACGATTGATGCCGTTATCGCCGGGACCGAAGCCGTCAAGTCCATCCTCATCCGGGGCGGAGTCCCCGAAAAGGGGATCGAAGTCATCCCGCCGGGAGTGGACTTCACCCGATTCACCTCCCTGCCGCCCGGCGACCTCGTCCGCCGAGAGCTCGAGCTCGGACCGGAGGACTTTCTCGTCGGGGCGGTTCTTCCGCTCGAGGACGAAAGGGGCCAACAGGCCTTCCTCGAGGCGGCGGCCATCGTCGGCGGCCAGGCCCCGAAGGTCAAGATCGTCGTTCTCGGCGAAGGAACGCTCCGCCTCGAGGCGGGTGAAGGCCAGGACGTTCCGGTTATGGAGGGCCTGCGCTATTACCTCGGCCACCGCGCCGACGCGCCGCGCATCCTGTCCTCCCTGAATATGTTCGTCGTCTTTTCCCACCTCGACGGCCTGGGCGGCTACCTCGTCGAGGCCATGGCCAGCGGCCTTCCCGTTGCCGCCGTGGACGTGGGGGCGGCCCGGGACCTCATCACCCACCGGGAAAGCGGTCTCCTCGTCCCGCCGCGGAACGCCAAAGCCCTGGCCGATGCCATCCTCAAGGTCCACTTCGACCGGAACCTGGCCGCCCGCCTGGCCGCAAAAGGCCGGGAAGCGGCCCTCGAAAAATACTCGTCCGAAGCCATGGCCCGGCGGATCATCGGCGTCTACGAGTGGCGG
>JADGNU010000221.1 GCA_017883305.1 Candidatus Aminicenantota bacterium
TGGCGCCGGGCCTGTTCAGGACCACTGTGACGGTCGCGCCAGCGGGGCTGCCGGAAACGATCCTGGCCCTCGAGCTGAACGTCACCGACGAGACACTAGCGGACGCGGGCGACGCAGACCCCTCCCGCCTGACCCGCCTCCGTTGGCTCGACTCGACTCTGGCCCAGGACGACGGCATCGTCCCTCCCTTCACCGCGCTCACAGTGGACCATTTCGCCGTCAACGCTCTCGGCCGGACTCTGACGATCGGGCCCGACGGCCTGCCGGCCCGCATCCAGAGCTTTTTCGCGCCCGAGATGATCCGTCTCCAGTCAAAGCCCGTCGACGTGATCGGCTCCCCGATCAGGCTCCGCGTTTTCGACGCCGGGAGGCACGAGCTCGCCTGGACGCCAAGCCTCACCGGTCCGCGTCCCAGGCAGCGCGGCCCCGGGGCCGTTGTCTGGGAGGCGGATAACGGCAACGACGGCTTCCTCATGAGGCTTGAGGCCCGCATGGAATTCGACGGCTTCGTCGACTACAAGGTCGCGGTCACGGCCCGCAACGACATGGCCGTCTCGGATATCCGGCTCGAGGTCCCCTGGAGCCAGGAATCCGCCAAGTACATGATGGGCCTCGGCTTCCAGGGCGGGCTGCGCCCGGAGACGTTCGATTGGGCCTGGGACCGGAAGAAAAACCAGGACGCGCTCTGGATCGGGGCGGTCAACGCCGGGATGCAGGTCGAGCTGCGCGCCGAGAACTATTCGCGGCCGCTCAACACGAACTTCTACCTTTCGAAGCCCCTGAACATGCCCCCGTCATGGTGGAACGAAGGCCGGGGCAAAGTGTCCGTAAGGGCGAACGGCCCGGGGGCGGGTGGCCCAAAAGCGCGGGCCGTCGTCATGACCGCCAGCTCCGGCGAGCGCCATTTCCGGGCGGGCGAAACGCTCCACTTCGACTTCACCCTGCTCATCACGCCGTTCAAGCCCCTCGACCCGGCCGCCCATTTCGGCGAGCGCTATTATCATGCCTTCAAGCCGCTCGACGAGGTCGCGGCGACGGGGGCCAACGTCATCAACGTCCACCACGCCAACGCCATCAACCCTTACATCAACTACCCGTTCCTGCGCGCGCCCGAGATGAAGGCCTATATCGATGACGCCCACAAGCGGGGCTTCAAGGTCAAGATCTACGACACCGTCCGCGAGCTCTCCAACCGCGCGCCCGAGCTCTTCGCCCTTCGCAGCCTGGGTCATGAGATCTTCTCGCCGGGACCCGGCGGCGGCTCCTCCTGGCTCCAGGAGCACCTGGGGAGCGATTACATCGCGGCCTGGTTCGTCCCCGAGCTCAAGGACGCCGCGGTCATCAACAGCGGCATGTCGCGCTGGCACAACTACTACATCGAGGGGCTCGACTGGCTGGCCCGGAACGTCGGCATCGACGGCCTCTACCTCGACGACGTCGCCTTCGACCGGACGACGATGAAGCGCGTCCGCAAGGTCCTCGACCGGAACCGGCCGGGGGCGCTCATCGACCTCCACAGCGCCAACCAGTACAACGTCCGCGACGGCTTCGCCTCGAGCGCCAACCTCTACCTCGAGCACTTCCCCTTCCTCAACCGCCTCTGGTTTGGCGAGTACTTCGACTACAACGGGAGCGGGGCGGACCACTGGCTGGTCGAGATGTCGGGCATTCCCTTCGGGTTGATGGGCGAGATGCTCCAGGACGGCGGCAATCCCTGGCGGGGCATGGTTTTCGGCATGACGGCCCGGCTCCCTTGGGCCGGCGACCCGCGGCCACTGTGGAAGGTCTGGGACGATTTCGGCATTTCCGGGAGCGAGATGATCGGCTGGTGGGTCGACGCGAATCCGGTCAAAACGGGGAATCGCGATGTGCTGGCGACGAGCTATGTCAAGCGCGGCAGCTCCGTGCTCATCGCCCTGGCCAGCTGGGCCAAAGAGCCGGTCGATGTCCGGCTAGCGATCGACTGGAAGAAGCTCGGCCTCGGCCCGCAAAAGGCCGTCCTTCACGCCCCGGCCATCGACAAGTTCCAGGACGCCGCGGAATTCAAGCCTGATGACCCGATCCGCGTCGAGCCCGGCAAAGGTTTGCTGCTGATCCTATCGGAGAGATAACCCTCGGATCCCGTCTCAAGGACGTTTCAAGGTGACTTTCACCGCGCGGCCGGAGCCGACGATCGTGCCGGGCGTCTTCACGCTGATGAAAAAATTCGGTCCGGCGAGATCGAGCGTCCCAAATTCCCCAGAGACGGCCGGATCCATATTCCTGGCGGCTCCATCGATACGCAGAGTCGTGATCTCCGGAACAAAAAGGGCTACCCGCTTGTCCTTTCGGTCCCAATCATCGTTCTCGAGGACGCCGTTCTCCCGGCTCTCGACGGTCAGGTCGTCGTTCTTCAAGGTGAAGACGCGGTACGTCTGGCCGAGCGTCTTGGCCCCCTCGTCCATGACCCATTTCCGACCCGCGCCCACTCTCGACCGGGACAGGCTCTTGTAGGCAAAAGCGATCTCGACACGGATCCCCGCCTGGGATTCAAACACCGTGAGGGCTTGCTCGAAACCTTCTTTATAAGAGGCGATGGACCCTTTCGTATTTGCCAGGATCTCTTCATAGCCATAGCGGCGTTTTGCCTCTTCGAGGAGGGCTGAGCCGGGCGGTCCGTCCGGGGGCAGCGCCCTCTCAAGGATTTCATGGAAGACGAAATCCGGACCCGCTTTTTGGGCGGCTTCTTTCCAGGCGATACCCAGAGCATCCGCCAAAAGGCCGAGGGTCGCCCCCACGGGATAGATGCGGTTGCGGATCATGTCGTCCGGCTCGATCGTCTTCCCGCTCAACCTTGACTCGAAATCCTTCAGCCTGACCTCGAGGGGCGAGAACCCCTTGAGGGTGTCACGGACGTTCCGATGGCTGACCGAAGAGCGATAATCCAGATCCTTCAGCAAGTCCACACATTTCATCTGAACGTACTGGGCTGTCCCCTCCCGGATCTCCTGCCCCTGCTCGTATCTTTTGACAAAGGGCGGTCCGCTTGCCCATCGGGACCTCCGGACAGCCCCGAAAAGCCGGACGAACTCCTCGGTCTCCGTGCGGTCACCGGCGTAGACAGGCTTGAGGGCGTCCCTGAGCAGGCCCATTTCAACGCTGGCCAAGGCCGTATTTTCGGCGTTCAGGATGGGGTACCGTTCTTCCCGTTCCCAGGGAATTTCCCCGAAGTTCTTGTCCTGGAACTCGTGGAAGTTCTCGTGGATGATGAAATCCGTAAGGCCGGAACTCGGGAACGCTCTTTCTTTCGTCAACCCCTCGGGGATCCCGATGGCGGCAAGCTCGAGATCCGCCACTGGAAAGGCGAACGACAGCTGTCCGACGAGATCCCTGTACTGTCCTTCATGGTAGAGTGCCGGGGTCCCGAGGTCCGGCCAGCCGGCCGGGAGATCCGAGAATCCCTCGATGGCTTTCCCCCGCGGCGCGTTAAGCAATAAGACCCATTTGTCGGGAACGTAGACGATGAACGGCTGGCGCGAGAGGTCGTATCCCGGCCAGACAGCACCGGGATTCTGTCTGAAGAGCCGGATCACGGCTTCGCTGGCCTCGAGCACAGCCAGCTCATGATCGGAGAACGGGCGGCGGCGCGGTCCGCAGGCCGAGGCGGCCGCGATGAGGATGGCGAGCAGAAACCAGGCCGTTTCGAAGCGGCAGCGGAGTTTCATATTCAGGCCTCCTGGCAAGGTGAGGGGCAGGAAACGCGCGGCGTTCTTCATCTTCTCCCTCACCCGAAGAGCTTCATCAGCCAGCGATGGAGCGGGACGGTCAGCTCGAAACGTTCGAAGCAGTAATCGACGAGGCGCGCCGAATAGAACTCCCCGGGGACCTTCGAGGTGAAGCTGGCGTAGAGCCCGTTGTGCTTGAGAAGCTCGGCGTTGGGGTGGCCGGGGTCGAAGCCCGCCGGGACCCGTTTGTAGTGCCCGCCCTCGACGCAGAAGCCCTCGTGCGCCCGGATCGCGGCCACGATCTTCCCGATCTCAGCGCCGCGCTTCTTGTCGACCACGTCCTTGCGGAACTTCCCGAGGAGGTTGTCGGGGATCATGTACATGCCGCCACCGAGATAGAATTCGGGCGGCTCGAGCCCGAAATAGAATCCCGACGATTCCATCCTGGACCGGCGCCCATCCCAGAAGTAGATGCCCAGGTTCGTTTTGTAGGGTGCCGGGTCGAGGCTGAACCGGGTGTCGCGGTAAATGCGGAAGATGGATTTATTGACCGCGGGGATGGCGACGATGTGCGGCGCGATCGTCTTCAGCTTTTCCCCCATGGCCCTGACGAAGAGCTTGGCGGGGGCGACGACGTGGCTTTCGTACGTCGCGCGGTTCGCTTCGAACCAGGCCCGGTCATTGTTCTTGCGGAGCGCCGCGTAGAAGCGCACGGTCTCCTTGGTGAAACCGGAGAAAGACGGCTGGTCGGTCATTTCGCCCTCCTGGGGATCGTCCCGGTTATTTTACCAAATTGCCAGGGCCGAAGTCGCTATGGTATAGAGAGGAGAGAGAGAAGGAAGGAGAGGCGTATGAAGTGGGCCCGGGCGATCGTTTCCCTCGCGCTCGCGGCGGCGGCTTTCTGGGCGCTCGACAACCGTCACGGCACGTTCCCCGCCCTGGGCAGGCTCCTCAACCCCTTCGCCGGGTTCTGGCAGAACGGCGGCCGGAGCGATACTCCTCCGGAGCGCCTGACCGTTCCCGGACTGCGCGAGGAGGTCCGTGTCGCCTGGGACGATCATCACGTCCCCCACATCTTCGCCCGGAACGACCACGACCTCTTCCTGGCCCAGGGATATGTCGCGGCTTATCTCAGACTCTGGCAGATGGATTTTCAATCGCTTTATACGGCCGGCCGGATCTCCGAGGTCATCGGCAAAGCGGGCGTGCGGCAGGACATCTTCACC
>JADGNU010000222.1 GCA_017883305.1 Candidatus Aminicenantota bacterium
CGCAGCAGCTCGTCGAGCTCGTCTGGCGGATGACGAGCGCCAGCGACGCCGAGACCCTGCGCATCCTCGACGACGTCATTCTCCTCGCCGTCCCGGTCAATCCCGACGGCCTCGACCTCGTGGCCGACTGGTACATGCGCGAGAAAGACCCGGCCAAGCGGTCGATGTCCGGCGTCCCCGTCCTCTACCAGAAGTACATCGGGCACGACAACAACCGCGATTTCTACATGAACACCCAGCCCGAGACCAAGGCCGTCAGCCGGCAGCTGTACATCGAATGGCACCCGCAGATCGTCTACAACCAGCACCAGACCGGTCCGGCGGGGACGGTGCTTTTCGCGCCGCCATTCCGCGATCCGTTCAACTACGTCTTCGACCCGCTCATCCCCATGGGCATCGACCTCGTCTCCGCGGCCATGCACAACCGCTTCGTCACCGAGGGCAAGCCCGGCGCGACGATGCGCTCGGGCTCCGGCTATTCGACCTGGTGGAACGGCGGGCTCCGAAGCACGGGGTATTTCCACAACATCATCGGCATCCTGACCGAGGCCATCGGCAATCCGACGCCCGTCGACATCCCGTTCATCCCGGACCGGCTGCTGCCCAAGCAGGATTATCCCTATCCGGTCGCGCCGCAGAAATGGCCGTTCCGCCGGTCCATCGAATATTCGATCACCGCCGACCTGGCCATTCTCGACGTGGCCTCGAAGAACCGGGAGGATTTCCTCTACCGGCGCTATCTCATGGGCAAGCACGCCATCGAAGCCGGCAGCAAGGACACCTGGACCATCGTGCCGGAAACCGTCGCGGACATCCAGGCCGCGATCGAGAAGGACCGGGCCGCGAACCGGGGCCAGGCCGGGGCGCCGGCGCAGGGCGCCGGAGGGAGGGGCGAAGGCGGGTTCGGCCGCGCCCGCGGCGTGGACATCAAGTACTACGAGGCCATCTTCGACAAGGCCAAGCGCGACCCGCGGGGCTACGTCATCCCTTCGGACCAGGCCGACTTCCCGACCGCGACCAAGTTCGTCAACGCGCTCATCGAGAGCGGCGTCGTCGTCGAACGGGCGAAGGCCGATTTCGAGGCCGGCGGCAAAACCTATCCCAAAGGGTCGTACGTCGTTTTGGCGGCCCAGGCGTTTAGGCCTCACGTCCTGAGCATGTTCGAGCCGCAAGACCATCCGAACGACATCCCTTATCCCGGCGGCACGCCGCGCCCGCCCTACGATGCGGCCGGCTGGACGCTGGCCTATCAGATGGGCGTCGCGTTCGACAGGATCCTCGATGCTTTCAGCGGGCCGTTCGAAGTGCTCCCGGGGATCGCCAAGCCTCCGGCCGGGACCTTCGCGGGCGGGGCCGGGACCGCGGGTTACCTGCTTGACCACCGCGTCAATGACACGTTCGTGGCCGTCAACCGCCTGCTCAAGGCCGGCGCCGAGGTTTACTGGCTGAAGGGCGCCCTCGAAGCCGGGGGCAAGTCCTATGGCGCGGGGGCGATCTGGGTGCCTGCCACGGCGGCTGCGGCGGACCTGCTCCAAAAGGCGGCCAAAGACCTGGGCTTGATGGTCGGCGGCGTCTCGACGGCGCCGAAGGGGCCGGCCTTCGAGCTGAAGCCCGTCCGGATCGGGCTCTGGGACAGCTACGGCGGCTCGATGGCCTCAGGCTGGATCCGCTGGCTCCTCGAACAGTTCGAATTCCCCTTCGAGCTCGTCTTCGCGCCGGCTCTCGATGCCGGCGGCCTCAACGACAAGTTCGACGTGCTCATCTTCGTCGGGGGGTCCATCCCCCGCGTCCAGGCCGCAGGTCAGGAGGGCAGGGGAGGGGCCCGGGATTTCCAGCCGCAGACCCCGTCCAACATCCCCGACGAGTATAAGAGCCGGGTCGGCCGGATCACGGCCGAAAAAACGATCCCCATTCTCCGGCAATTTGCCGAGGCAGGCGGGACCATCCTGGCCCTCGATTCGGCCACGATCCTGGCCGAACACTTCGGCCTGCCTCTGACCAACGCGCTCATTGAAAGATCCCCGGAGGGAGAGGACTTGCCGCTGCGGTCCGAGAAGTTCTACATCCCGGGGTCGATCCTGCGGGCCCGGGTGGACAACACCGACCCGCTGGCCCATGGCATGCCGGACACGATCGACGTTTTCTTCGACAACACGCCGGCTTGGACGCTCCTTCCCGACGCCGAGCTCAAGGGCGTCCGGCCCGTCGCCTGGTTCGACGACGGGAAGCTGCTAAGGAGCGGCTGGGCCTGGGGCGAATCGTACCTCCGCCGGAGCGTTCAGGTCGCCGAGGCGACGGTCGGGGAGGGTAAGGTCGTTCTCTACGGGCCTGAGATCGCCTTCAGGGGTCAGCCGCACGGCACGTTCAAGCTGCTCTTCAACGGCATCTATTACGGCCCCGCTAAAACCGTAATCCTCGAATAACGGTGACACACAACTAAATACACTTAATTGAGCTCCTCCGTATCTTTGCCGGGTCCTGGTCCAAAATGGCCAGAGCCAGTCGGGGAGAGCCGGCTTGGGCCTTCGGAAAGTCTAGCCCCTTCGTCCTTTCTGGATAATTAAGTGTATTTAGTTGAGTGTCACCGAATTGAGGAGCATCAGGGCGCCCATGACGGCGAGCGACACGTAGACGAGCTTCGTGAACATGCCGCGGGTCAGCTTCTTGTTCAGCAATCCGCCGAGGAAAACCCCGATGACGATCGCCGGAAGAGAATAGAGGTAGGACCTGAGGACCGTTCCCGTCCAGAGCCCGGCCAGGCCGTGCCCGGCGAGGATGGCCAGTCCCGTCGGCAGGAAGTAGCCTTGCAGCGTCGCCCGGAACGACTCCGGCGGCCAGCCGCGGAGCATGCCGTAGGCGACGATCGGCGGCCCGTTGGTGTTGTAGGCCCCACCGAGGATCCCCGCGAACCAGCCGACAAGCCAGGGGAAGTGGGCCCTTTCGCGCTTTAACCGCGTCTCCGGCTTGACCAACCCGAACACGCCATAGAGCAGGATTATCACCCCCAAGGCGATCTTGAGCGGCGTCTCGGGCAGGCGGGCCAGGCCGTAGACCCCTACGGGGATCCCCAGCAGGGTCGCCACGATGAGCCGGCCGGCCGACTTGAACTCAACTTTCCGCCAGTCCTGGGCCAGGATGAGAATGGATATCGTCGGCCCGACGAAGGCCACGAGCGGCGTCGCCGTGCGAACCCCCAGGGCCATGGCCAACAAGGGCATGGCCACGACCGCGTCGCCGAAGCCCAAAGCGGAGCGCACCAGGGCCGCGATGAAGATGACGGCGGCGACGAGGATCAAACCTTCTTTTTCTTCCGTCCCAGGATGCCGCCGCTGAGGAACAGGCCTGCGCCGAGGACGAAGCCGAAGTTGTACCAGGTCCCGTTGTTATGGACCTCGTAGAACCGGACGTTCCTGGTGAAGACCGAAATGACGAACGTGACCGGCGAGATGAAGCCGTGCCAGAGCCCCATCAGGAACCCGGCCGTCCGGCCGTCCGCGTCGGCTGTTTTCTCAGCGCTGTTGGGACCGGGGGCGCAGCTTGCGAGGACCAGCGCGGCGATGAGGACCGTGGCGAGAAGGACCGATCGTCTCATGTTGCCCTCCTTGAGAGATGTCCTTATTCTAGCCAAAAACGCCCCCGTTCTCCAGCCCCGCGGCCGTCGCGCGAATGGGGGACCGGGGCATCCTCGCCGGCTTGCCTTTGCCCGTGGATGCGGATAGAATGGTCTTTCGAGGTACTCCCCCGAAGAAACCAACCAAAGGAGGACATCATGAAAGGGGATCCGAAACTCATCACCGTTCTGAACTCTCTTCTCGCCGACGAGCTGGCGGCCATCAACCAGTACATGGTCCATTCGGAGATGTGCGACAACTGGGGCTACGACAAGCTCCACAAGACGATCGAGGCCAGGGCCATCGCCGAGATGAAGCACGCCGAGAAGCTCATCGGCCGCATCCTGTTCCTCGACGGCCTGCCTGTTGTCAGCGACCTCAAGAAGATCTTCGTCGGCGCCGACATCCCGAAGATGTTCGTCAACGACCACAAGGCCGAGGAAGGCGCCATCAAGTCGTACAACGAGGCGATCGTCCTGGCCGGAAGCCTCAAGGATTACGCCACCCGCGAGATCCTCGAGTCCATCCTCACGGACGAGGACGCCCACATCGACGGCATCGAGGAGATCCAGGACCAGATCGCGCAGATGGGCGTCCAGATCTTCCTGACGACACAGGTGGGCTGATCCGGGCGCGTCATCCCATGCTGGCGAAGGCCCTGTTCTGGGGGGCGGTTTGGGGCTTGGGCGAAGCGACTCTCGGACACATCCTTCATCTCGTTCACATCCCCGGATTGCCGGGCCTGGTCATGGCGCCCTTCGCCGTCGTGATCATGGGGCGGGTGGCCGCCCGCTCCCGCAGCGCGGGCGCCGTCTTCCTCGCAGGCGTCGTGGCCGCCTCGTTCAAGCTCTTTGATCTGCTCGTCCCCGGCACGGAAATCCTCGCCCTGGTGAACCCGATCCAGGCCATCCTCCTCGAAGCCCTGGCGGCGGCGGTCTGGGTCCGATCAAAAATGGGGACGTTTCTATTTTCAAATATTGGGCATTTAAGAAAAACAGAAACGTCCCCATTTTCTTTTTAGGCCGTTCATGAAATCGCCCGCCCTGAAGAAGAGAATCGAGACGTCGACCATGAGCCGCCGCGGCTTCCTCCGCTGGGGAGCCCTCGTCGGCTCGGCGGCCGCGTCTTCGAAAGGGCTGACCGCGGGGTTCCGCCGCCGCGATCCGCGTCACGCCCTGGTTGAACAGGCGCCGTCCGAGGAGCGCATGATTCGCGCCGGCTGCCCCGCCCATAACTGCGGCGGCCGCTGCCTCCTCAAGGTCTTCGTCCGCGACGGCCGGATCGTCCGCATCGAAACGGACGATCGCCCC
>JADGNU010000223.1 GCA_017883305.1 Candidatus Aminicenantota bacterium
CATCTGCTTCGTTGCAAAGGGTTCGCAGTACTCGGAGTACAGCTTCACCCTTTGACGCCTCGCATCTGCAGCCGCCTCGGCTCGTGAATAATCCAGGCTCGCTACTTCCCGTCCTTCAAATAGTATCCCGCCACTTTGAGCGCCAGCGCCGCGGCATCGATATCGGCGCGGTTCGCCAGGACGATGACCGTGAGCCCGTCGGCCGTGAACCGCTCGATGGCCGTCCGGAAGCCTATTGTCTCTCCATAATGCCACATCCGGGGATGGCCCTCCCAGGCGTCGAGGAACCAGCCAAATCCGTAATCGGCCGGCTTGCCGTCGGGTCCGACCGGCCCCTTGCCCGGGACGCGCACGGGGGTCATGGCCGGCTTCATGTCCTCTTCGGTCAGCAGGAGGTGCCGCCGGAGGGACTCGTCCCATAGCGAGAGGTCGTAAAGCGAGGAATAGACGCCTCCGTCGCCGAGGGTCGCCGATGTCGGGCTCTGGTCGGTGAAGCGCCACCGGCCCTGCTCCTTCGTATAGCCGAAGGCCCGGTCCGAGACCTTGTTCCGGCCCCGGACGAAGGCCACGGTGTTGTCCATCTTCAGCGGGACGAAGATGCGTTGGCGGAGGAATTCGGGGAAGGACAGCCCCGAGACCCTCTCGACGATGAGCCCCAGCAGAACATAGCCCGAGTTGCTGTAGCGCCAGAGCGCCCCCGGAGCGAACCAGCCGGCTTTCTGGCCTTTAAGAAGCTCGAGGACCCCGGCGTCGTCGATCTGCGCCTGCTCGACCGGGACGGCGGGATCCGCGGCCGGCATCAGGTCCTCGTAATCGGGAAGTCCCGACGTATGGTTGAGGAGGTGGCGGACCGTGATGGCCCGGCCGTATTCCGGAAAACCCGGGAAGAGATCGGTCAGGCCATCCTCGTAACGGAGCTTGCCGTCGCGCACGAGGAGCATCACCGCCGTCGCGGTGAATTGCTTGGTGACCGAAGCCAGGCGGAAGGCCGTCCGGCCGTCGATGGGGCGCATGCCTTGCAGGTCCCCGACTCCCCGCGTGCCGAGATAGGCGACCTTCCCGTCGGCGATCACCAGGATCCCCGCGCCGGGCTCGCGCGCGGTGCCGATGCGGGCGAGGACGGCGTCGGCGAGCTTGTGGGGCTTGTCCGCGGCCCCGGCCGGCCGGCCCGCGGCGAGGAGCGGCAGGGCCAGCAGGACGAGCGCGGCCAGCTTCAGGATATGACCCATGGATATCTCCATCTCCAGCGCATCCTAGACCAGAAACGCGTCGAATTCAAGGCCCCGGGCGGCGGATCAGATGCGGAGCAGGTAGGAGACCTTGAGGGTGATCGAGTAACCGCCCACGCGGCCGAGGAGATCGTTCCGCTCGCTCTTCTTGAGCGCGAGCTGGACGACGTTGCCGGCCCCGAAATAGTACCCGACGAGGAAATCGAGGCTGTACTGCTTTTCCCGGGTCTCGCCGAAGTAACGCGTGTTGAGGAACAGGCTCCGGGTGAGCTGGTAATGGAGGGCCGTCTCGTAGGTCAGGCCGTTGAAGACCTCGCTCCCGGTGAGGTCCGAGGTCTGACGGATCCAGCCGCCTTGGACGGACCACTCGAAGTTGGATCTCGGCCGCAGGACGAGCTGACCCTCGACGGCCGTCTCGCCGCCGGGGACGACGGCCGTGTATTCCTCGTTGTAGACGCCCTGCTTGTCCCATCCGGCCTCGATGCTGATCTCCTTGACGAAGCCGCCGCGGTCCCAGCTGAAGTCGATGTTGGTGCCCCGGGTCTTGATGTAGTCCGGCGTCCAGACGAGCGCATCGGCGAGGTCGAGGACCTGATACTTGCTCCGGCCGACCTGGATGCCGCCGTGGACCTCGATGCGATTGAAGAGCTCGGACCAGATGAAGAGCTCCCCGTTCTGTCCCGTGGCGTTGCCGAAGGAATCCTGGCGGACCGTGCCGCTGAAATCGAAGCTGAAGCGCTTGAACAGCCCCTTGTTGTAGCGCCAGGCGTGACCGACCATGAGGTCGAAGGACTGGACGTCCTTCTGATCGATGTACCCGGTGCTGATGTTGACGTTGTTCTCGATCCTCTGGAACCCCGAGGTCAGCTGCAGGCCCGCGTCCGGCTCTCGTCGGAAATTGAGCTGGTAGATGCCGTTGCGGGAATTCGGCACGCCCGCGTTGTACGTCAAGGCGCCCATGCCCTGGATATAATAATAGTCCTTGAAATTGAAATTGAAGTCGACGGCGACGTTCTGGTTGCGGGCGTCGCCGTCATGGACCCCGGCGTAATAGACGCCCACCTGGGAGTTCTTGAGGATGTCCTTCTGGACGCGGAAGACGCCGAAATAGGAATCGCGCGGGTCTCCGCCCGGGCCGACATCGACCTTGTTGACGGCTCCGAGGATGCCGAAGCCGAAGCCGCCGGTCTTGCCCGAGATCTTGGCCGCGCCCCGGGGATTGCGGATGCGGCGGGAATAGAACAGGCTCACGCCGCCCCCCTCGTATTCGTCGTTCTCGCCGAGGGAGAAATAGCGGCTGCCCTCGGTGAAGAAAGGCCGGTGCTCCTGGAGGTAATTTTCGTAAGGGGAGAGCTGGTAGATGAAGGGATCGGATTCGACCTCGCTGAAATCGGGGCTGGCCGTGACGTCGAGATAGAGGTTGGGCTTGATGCCCCACTTGGCGTCAAGACCGACAGCCGCCTTGGTGTCCGTCTGGCGGCCCCCCTCGGCGTCAAATCCGGACGTCCGGACCCCGGCGTAAGGGAAGAACTCGAGGTTGTAGCCCGGCCTGAGGCCGGAAAGGCCGCGGAGCTCGCCGCTCTGTTGAAGCTCGGGCAGGTCGCGCTTGACGTCGGTCCAAAAGTCCGTCTCGTTGAGGCGGTTGATGTAGCGCTCGAAGTTGATCCCCCAGACGTCGAGCTTCTGAGCCGAGAAGCGGAGCGACTTGAACGGGATGGCCATCTCCGCGCTCCAGCCGTCCGGGCGAATAAAGGCCTCGGACTTCCAGATCGTCTCGACGGAGTTCTTCTGGACGCCCCTCGGGTTGACCTCGAATTCGATGCTCGTCCGCTTGTCGTTGTAGGCGTCGAGGATGAGCTTGATCGAGTCGTTGTTCTCGTATTCGTTGCGCGGCGTCAGCTCGGCCCATATCTTGCGGGGTTGGGAATCCTTCATGAGGAAGGCGAAATAGAGATAGTCCTGGTCGAAGGCGGCCCACACGAACGTTTCCTCGGAAGCCTTGGCGCCATTGATGGGATCGTACTGGGTGAAGTCGCTGACCGGCTCGATCGCCTTCCAGCAGGCGTCGTCGATGACGCCGTCGATCTTCGGCGGCGCGGTGACGACCGGGCGCACGGCGAGGAGCTTGAGCGGCTCCTGCGCGGCGAGAGGCGCGGCGCTGAGGGCGAAGAGGGCCGGGACGACCAACGCGGTCAGCGCGCGGCAACAGCGGTGCGGCATTCTGCGGGCTCCTAAAGGCGCGATTATACCATCACTTTTGACGAGGGCTTCAAAGATATCTTCCGCCGGCGAAGATCTCGCCGCGGTTCGCGGCTGTTACCGTCCGGCCGCCGGGGCCTCCGCAGGTCTCGCTGCGGGCCCACCGCCGCTTCCTTGCGGGTGGCACGCGTAGCAGGCCTGGGAGTTGTACGAATATCCGGTGACGCCGGTGTGATGGCTGTCCGTCGTCGGCTTCTCGTGACACCCGAGACAGTTGAAGACGCGGAAGTCGCTCGTTTGGTGGCATTCGGAACAGGCCACCGCGTGCCGTCCGGACTGGATGGGGAAGGCGTGATCGAAATTAGCGCCGGACCAGCCCGTCGCGGCTGTTCCGTGACAGGCCGAGCAATCCAGCGGGAACCCCGCGGTCCGATGGTTGGGATCGGTCGTGCTGTTGTAGTCGGCGAGGTGGCAGGAGACGCACTCCGACGGCGTGCCCTGGAAGACACCGTTCTTGTGGCAATCCGAGCACGCGGCCGAGGCGTGCCGCCCCTGGCGGAGGAAGCCGGTGTGGGCGAATGACGCGTCCGACCAGCTTCGCTGGGAGTGGCACGACGGACATGTCGTGGGGAAGCCGGCTTCGACGTGGTTCGGCTCACGCGTCCCCCGGTAATCGGATTCGTGGCAAGAGAGGCAGTCCGGCGACCGGGCGGTGAAGCCCGCGCTTCCATGGCAGGCCTCGCAGTCGAGGGTCCTATGGATGCCTTCGAGCTTGTAGCCCACGTTCGTTTCATGGCTCCAGAACGCCGGGTCGACCTTCTTCCAGGACTGGGGCGTGTGACAGTCGGCACAGCGGGCACCGAGGCGGAGGGAGTAGCGGTCGTCCTGGCGGCGCTGCCAGTGGCAGACCTCGCAGTCGGTCGGCGTGCCTTCGAAGACCAGGTTGATGTGGCACTCCCGGCAGGCGAGCGTCCGGTGTTTGCCGGTGAGCGGGAAGTTCGTCCGGTCGTGGGATTCGGCCGTTCCCTGTTGGCCGACGCGCGACGGCGGAGCCGCGGCTCCGGCCTTCTCCTGTCCGGTGCCCGGCCGGGCCGCGAGGATGAGCAGGGCCGGGACGATGATCGCCACGGCCAGGGCCATCGCCGGCGCGGATTTCGATCGGTGCGGGTTCATGGCGTCCTCATCGGCTCTTGTAGATCAGCCGGACGAACAGGAAGTGCTCGTTCTCGCCGGGGCGCAGGAATCCGCCGTACTCGACCGAGGCCGAGAAATCCCGGTTGAACCGGATGAGGGTTCCGAGCGCGACGTTCTGGTAGTCGGCGATGGTGATGGGCAGGGGCTCCCCCGTGCCCGGGTCGAACCGCAGCCCCCGGAACGTGTTCGAGAAGCTGGCGTTCAGCGAGAACCGGCCGAAGTCCTTGGTCAGGGAGAGATAGTAGGAATCCGATTCCGACAGATCGCCGCGGTTGA
>JADGNU010000039.1 GCA_017883305.1 Candidatus Aminicenantota bacterium
CTAAGAAACAATTCGGAACGGTCGCGGTCGACGTCGACGAAGAAGGCTTCCTGACCGATTTTGCGCAGTGGACGCGCGAGGTCGCCGCGGCCATCGCCAAAGAGGAAGGGATCGCCGCTCTCACGCCGGCCCACTGGAAGGTCATCGAGTTCATGCAGAAGGAGTTCAAGGAGAACGGCCAGGTGCCGAGCATCCGCAAGCTCAACAAGAGCGGCGTCGTCAGCACCAAGGAACTCTACGACCTCTTCCCGGGCGGACCGGCCAAGAAGGCGGCCAAGATCGCCGGCATGAAGAAGCCCGAAGGCTGCGTCTGACGGAACGGGCCGGACAAAAAGGAGCGCGCGATGGAAGACAAGATCATGAAGGTTTCGATCGTCGTTTCTAAGGGCGGCCTGGATGGCGTTTACCCGGGGCTCATCATGGCCAACGGCGCCCGGATGGACGGCATCGAGGCGAACCTGTTCTTCACGTTCTTCGGGCTCGACGCGATCACCAAGAAGCGGATGGGTAAGATCAAGATCGCGACGGTCGGCAACCCGGGCATGCACATGGCGTCGATCCTGGGCATCCTGCCGGGGTTCTCGGCGTTCGCCACGTCGATGATGCTGAAGACCATGGACAAGATCGATATCCCGCCCGTGCCCGAGTTCATCGAGATGGTCGCGGACGCCGGGTGCAAGCTCTACGCCTGCAAGGCCACGGTCGACATGTTCAAGCTGAAGAAAGAGGACTTCTGCCCCCAGGTCGATTCGGTCATCAACGTCGGGAAGTTCTACGAGATCTCGGCCGGCGGCCAGATCATTTTCACTTAATGGGGTCGGACCACAGCAGATCTCACATAAATCTGTAACTTAAACCCGCTTTTTGCCTCAAAAAGGGCTTAACTCTGGGCTTTTTGGCGTCAAAAACGCTTATAATGAGAGCCCTGTAAACCTGTCCGCAGGAGACACCGATGGAGTGGATGACGCATTTCCAATCGTGGATCGCGCTGGGGACGCTGACGGCGCTCGAGATCGTCCTCGGCATCGATAACATCATCTTCATCTCGGTCCTCGTCGGGCGCCTCCCCCACGATCGCCGAAACCGGGCCCGCGTTCTCGGCCTGGCTCTGGCCATGGTCAGCCGCATCCTGCTTCTTCTCTCGCTGACCTGGGTCATGACCCTGAAGAACCCCCTCTTCGAGGTCTTCTCGCGCGAGTTCACCGGACGCGACCTCATCCTCGTCGGCGGCGGACTCTTCCTGCTGGCCAAGAGCACCCGCGAGATCCATCACAGCCTCATGGGCGACGTCGCCCAGCACAAGGCCCGCGGAGCTGCGCGGATGGCCTCGGTGCTGGCGCAGATCGCCGTTCTCGACATCGTCTTCTCGCTCGACTCGGTCATCACGGCCATCGGACTAGCCAATCACCTGGTGATCATGATCGCCGCCATCGTCATCGCGGTCGGAGTGATGATGCTCTCGGCCAAGGCCATCGGGGAGTTCGTCGACGGCCACCCGACCATCAAGATGCTGGCCCTGAGCTTCCTGCTGCTCGTCGGATTCACGCTCTTCGGCGAGGGCCTGGGGTTGGTCATACCGAAGGGCTACATCTACTTCGCCATGAGCTTTTCGGTCGGTGTCGAGGTCCTCAACCTGCGCGTCCGCAAGCGCCAGGAGCGGCCCATCCACCTGCATTCGGACCTGGCCGGCTGATTGGTCAATGGGGTCGGACCTCAGTAGATTATATACTAATCAGCAACTTAGCCTCAAATTGGGTGGCCTATTTGGCTTAACTCGGTCATTTTTAATGCTAAAACGAGGACTCGACTGGCAGCCACGCTAATCTCCGTCCGTTCTCGTTTTTGATGGCAAAAACACCGTAGATAAGGCCAAAAGCGCCTCAAGAGATGACCTAACTTACTGATATTGTTCTGATTCCTGTGGTCCGACCCCATTACTCAATCTCGGGATAACGCTTGTCGGCGAACTTGAGCATGGCCAAATAGCTGACCGCAGCCAGCGCGCCCAATCCTACAAACACCACACCCAACACAACGTTCGTCGCGAGCTTCACCCGCATCAGCGCCTTGACCCCGAAGAACACCGCCGTCAGGATGCCGACGTCGGCGAACAGAGCCAACAGCACGTTGAGGTTCTGCTTGATCGCCTTCTGCGGGTTCGTCCAGTCGAGAAGCGGCCTCGCGAGATCGATCATCATGCCGACCGCCGCGAGCAACACCCCCGCCACCAGCGACAAAGCGACCGCAGGCGCAAGATACGCCGCTCTCAAGTGAAGGAAGACCGCCGCCACGACCGACGCTGTCGCGACGCCCAGCATCGCCACCAGATACGAATGCAGGAATTTGGCCGCCGCCTGCTCTCTCGGCGCGACCGGGATCATCCGCGAGATCCAGAACTGCGCCCCCTCCCGCGAGAACGTCGACGATGCGGTACCGTTGACGGAGCCGCAGATCGTCATGAACAGCGCCGCGCCCAAGATGACCACCAACGGGTTAGCCGAGAGCAAGGTCCCCAGGAGGGCCATGGGATCGCCTCCGCCCCCTCCCCCGCTTCCCCCTCCCCTTCCTCCCTTGTTGAGAGTCGCCATCAGGACGAAGATGGCCGGGACAAAAACACTGACGAGGATGCCGTTGAGCAGGAAGATCGGCGTCCGGTTCATGATCTTCCATTCGCGCCCGAAGATCGCCGCGAACGCCCTGCGCCCCGACGACACGCGCCGCGACATCTCGTCGCGCGTCAACCTCCGCCGTTTCCCCGTAGTCTCGCCGAGCCCGATGACGCCGCGATAGAAGAGCTTCTCGGCCGCCACGACCATCCCGGCGAATAACACGACCGACACCCCAAGGAGCAGCGCCAGGTTCGCCAGCCCCTCCCCGCTGAATCCCCCGGCGATCGCCTTCGTCGCCCAGATCCCCGGCGGGAAGATGGCGCCGACCTTGTTGAGCAGACTGTCGGGCGAGGTGAAGAACGCGGCTACAGCCTGGGCGCTCGCCTCCGGGCCTCTACCCCCCGCCGATCTCCCCAAGCCGATCTGCAGCGCGAACGACAGGCCGATGAGGGCGAGACTGCCGACGAGAATGAGCGCGTCCTTCTTCCGGCTGACGTTGATGAAGCGCATCATGGCCACAACTACGAGCGAGACAAGCGCCAGCGGGATGATCGGCAGCGTCAGATACACGAGCGTCGCGTTCACCCAATAGCCGACGCCACGCCGCGCCAGCACGCCCACCGTAACGACGACCGGCAGCACGATCGCCGCGACCGTCAGATATTCGTTGATCACGATGACCGCGAACTTACTGGCCATGACCTCGCCCGGCCGGAGAGGCAGCGGGATGAGGAACTCGAGGTCGCGGGCGAAATAGAACGCCGCGATGACATAATAGACCCCGAAGAGCAGGATCAGGAGCTGCCCCGCCAGGATCCCGAACGACAGCAGCGCCCTCTCCTGGCCCATCGGCTTGAGCACGAGATAGACGTTCTCGATGAGCAGGACGATGCCGTAGAACATCGGGACGACGCCGATCGCGGCGACCCCGACGAGCGGCACGAGCCAGCGGTCCTTTTTTTCCTTGAGCAGTCTGTGCTTCAGGGTCGCCAGCCCGAAGTTCGAGCGGAGGCCGGCCCGAATGACCGTCAGGACCGTTTTGACCCTGCTCGGCCGCGCGCCGACACCCCCGCCCGCTCCTGCGCCCGCGCTGCTCGCGCTCATTTCTCTGTCAGCTCCAGGAAGATCTCTTCGAGCGACTGTCCGGCTTCCGTGCGATCGATGGCTTTGAGCTCCTCCATCGTCCCGCACGCCACCAGCCGTCCTTTGTGGATGATGCCGATCCGGTCGCACAGCTTCTCGGCCACCTCCATGATGTGCGTCGAGAAGAAGAGCGTCTTGCCCGCGTCGCAATGCTCGCGGAACATCTCCTTGAGCTGATGCGCCGCCCGCGGGTCGAGCCCGACGAGCGGCTCATCCAGGACCATGACCCGGGGCGCCGGCAGCAGCGCCGCCGCCAGCACGATCTTCTGTTTCATGCCGTGCGAGTAGCTCTGGATGGGGTTGGTGACGACCGGCGCGAGCTCGAAGATCTCGAGCCACTTGCCGATGCGCTCGAGCCGCTCCGCCTTGGGGACGCCGTAGACGTCGCCGATGAAATTGAGGTACTCGAGGCCGGTCAGCCGCTCATAGATGGCCGGAAAGTCGGGGACATAGGTCGTCACCTGCTTGGCCTTGAGCGGCTCCTTGGCCACGTCGTAGCCCTCGACCGCGATCCGTCCCGAGTCGGGCCGCAGCAGTCCGACGATCAGCTTGATGGTCGTCGTCTTCCCGGCGCCGTTCGGCCCCAGGAAGCCGAAGATCTCGCCCGGCTTGACGGTGAGCGTCAGGTCGTCGACGGCCTTGATCTTGCCGCGGTTATAGCTCTTGGTAACGTGGGTCAGCTCGATCATCGCACCCGCCGGTATTTGACCAGGAGCGAAGCCGGCGCTTCAGGGATCTTGAGCGTGAGCCCCGCGGAGAGCTCGCGGCCGCTCTTGACGACCGTCACGCCGTAATCCTCAAAGCTCACTTCGTAGTCCGCCCCCGCATCCAGCCCGCCGAGCTTGACGTCGATCGACGGCTGCGGCGCCATCGGACGCCGGAACGCGATCACGATCCCGTCCCCTTCCTCCGGCCGGTCCCATTGGAGGGCCGTCCAGGCATCGTCACTCGTCGAATATTCCGAGAGTGGATAATAATCGCCGTAGAAATATTCGCGCAGCGCTCTGAACTCGGCCACGTCCTCGATAGCGCCGCGCACGTTGAACCCCGCCCCGAGCTCCCAACCCATGACGACCGCCCCGCCCATGGCCGCGCTCCGGAACCAGTATTTGCGCGGGTCGCCGTTGCCCGTGCCGCTCGCCGGCACAAAGAAGTGGAGCCCGTAGGTGTGGCACTGGTATCCGTTCGGCTCGTAGTACTGGTAGTCGGTCCGCCAGAGCGGGATGCTGCGGCTTGTCGTCTCGAGATCGATGCGTCGCCCGCCAGACGCGCAGTTGTCGATGAGGAGACCCGGGTTGCGCTCGAGGAGCGCGTCCCAAAACGCGTACAGACCCTCGATGTGCTTCATCTCGGCGATGCCGACGCGGTCCGGCGCGTCCATGGCCTTCCAAAAGGGCGCCGGGTCGAAGTTGAAATCCTGCCGGTAGATCGTCACGCCCTCGGTCTTGATGAAGTTCGAGATGTGGCCGATGAGCCAGGCCAACGCCTTCGGGTTGCCGAGATCGAGCAGGCGATTGCGGTCGCCGGGCAGAAAGGCCAGCCAGTCCTTGTGCTCGCGATCGAGCCACGTGCCTTCATAGACGCGCTCGGGCTCGAACCAGACGACGAAGCCCTGGCCGAACTTCTTGGCCGCCTCCGTCACCGGCTTGAGGCCGCGCGGAAAATTCTTTGTGTTGACCGTCCAGGTGCCCACGCCCGACCACCATTGGCCGGTCGGGTTCTCGTACCAGCCGGCGTCGATCCAGCAGGCGTCCGGCTCGATGCCGAACTGATGCAGCCGCTCGATCATGCCGATGGCGTAGCTCTCGGTGGCGCAGACGTATTCGTTGCACGGGAACGGACCGCCAAAGCCGACGCCGTGGGCGATGGGCAGCGCGACGGGCTTGCCGTTCGCCTGGGGCATGTGATGGGCCAGGACGAAGCGTCGGAAAAGGTTGTGCCCGGACATCCGGTCGGGGCTTTTCCAGAAGAGCAGGGCCACGGATGGCGTCCGGACCTCCTCGCCCGGCAGGAGCTTGAAGTGCGTCGCGGCCATGCCGGCCGTGAGGTCGAGCGAACGCGCGTCCGCGCCCTTGCGTCCGACGACGGATTCCCAGCGGCCGCTCCATCCAATCGCGGCGACGATGCCGTGCTCGGGCGTCGCGATGTTGAAGAAGGGCAGCGCGTTCGTATCAGAGGAGCGGCCGGCGGTCGACCCGAAGCGGATCTCGGCCTTCGGCGCGACCGACTCGTTGATCGGGCCGAAGTCGGAGCGCTCGGCGGCGCTGCCCCTGGCCCGATACAACATGACCGGTCCGGCTGCGGACACGGCGAAAATCGGGAATGAAACGGCGCAGGCCTGGACATTTTCGATGATCGGTGTATCCGAGCGACCCGTGTTCTTGAAGTGGACGACCCATTCCGCGGCCGGAAAATCCTGATAGACCGTATAGACGGCCGTGATGCGGAGGCCGGTCGAGGAGTCGGTGTAGACGACGGTCCGGATGATCTTCGCGCCCTCGGTCTTCTCGTCCGAAGTCACGCTCCATTTGCCGATGAAGCCGGACGAGGCTTTGCCACCATAGATAAAGGCGAACGGCGGAGGGCCGGCTTTTGTCATATGGCCGCTGGCGAACGCGTCCCGGCTCGCCCGGTCATGGGCAGCCGCGGCATCCCAGGCAAATAGGGTGCTTGACGGGGCGGAGATTGACATGGCCGCCGCTGCCAAAGCCCCGACAATCCCCGCGGAAATACGTTTCATATTTTACCTCCGATCTCCAATGGGGTCGGACCACAGCATTCGAAATATAATCAGATACTTAGCCATCGTTTTCTCCTGTATTTTAGCCTAATTCATGCGTTTTTTGGGCCAAAAAGAACGATTCCTTCGCGTCCCGGCCTATAAGGTGATCGCCTGGGAAGTCTCTTTTTTTATTATTGGCATCAATAACGTCCATTTTAAGCCTTCGAAGGGCCGAAAAATGACCCTAACTATTTGAATTAATTCTTATTGCTGTGGTCCAACCCCTTTGAGAACCCCTTTGAGATCCACGGTCGAGAGCAGGCGCGGAGCTTTGCGCATCCCCAGAGCTTGCTCGAGGCCGAATGCCAGCCGGATCAGCTCCGGCTCGCTCCACGCCTTGCCGATAAACGAAATGCCCACCGGCAGGCCGAAGACCCACCCCGCCGGAAGTGTGATCGTCGGATACCCTGCGACCGCCGCCGGCGACGAACTGCTGCCCGAGAACGAATCTCCGTTGACGAGATCCGTCATGTGGGCCGGCCCGTTCGTCAGGACGATTAGAGCGTCGAGCTTGTGAGCGGCAAGCACCGCGTCGATGCCCTTCTCCCGCATGAGCTCGCGGCACTTCGCCAGCGCCTCGAGATAGGACTTGTCGGTCAGCGGACCCTTCTTGGCCGCCTGCTCCACGATCTCCTGACCGAAGAAAGGCATCTCACGGTCGGCGTTCTTCAGGTCGAAGGCGATGAGATCCTCCAACGTCCGCACCGCCGCCCCCGGCCTCGCCGCGAAGTAGGTCTCGAGATCGGCTTTGAACTCGTAGAGAAGGACCTCGTATTCTGCGTCGTCCGTCTTGCCGAGCGTCGGAAATTCAACGGGATCGATGACCTCGGCCCCTTCTCTCTTCATGACGTCGATCGCGTTCTGGAGGACCGGGTCGAGCCGGCTCACGAAGTTGAAAGCCTTCGCCCGCAGGACACCGATGCGTGCCCCGCGCAACCCGCCTGGCTTGAGGAAATCCCGATAGTCCTGGAAGAAGTGGACGCCGTTCTGCTGCGTCGCCGGGTCGTTCGGGTCGGGACCCGCCATCGCGCCGAGGAGGGTCGCCGCATCGCTGACCGTCCGCGCCATCGGTCCGGCCGTGTCCTGCGAGTGAGCGATCGGAACGATCCCCGAGCGACTGACGAGCCCCACGGTCGGCTTGAGCCCGACGATCCCGCAGCACGAAGACGGCGAGACGATCGAGCCGTCGGTCTCGGTTCCAATGCCCACCGTCACGAGGTTCGCCGACACCGCCGCCGCCGTGCCTGAGCTCGACCCCGACGGGTTCCTGTCGAGCGCGTAAGGGTTCTTCGTTTGCCCGCCTCGCCCGCTCCAGCCGCTCGTCGAGCGCGACGAACGGAAATTCGCCCACTCGCTGAGGTTCGTCTTGCCGAGGATGACGGCCCCCGCCTCCCGCAGGCGCTTGACGACGAACGCGTCCTTGGCCGGCCTGGAGCCGAGCAGGGCGAGCGACCCCGCCGTCGTCTCCATCTGGTCGGCCGTGTCGATGTTGTCCTTGATCAGGACGGGGACGCCGTGGAGCGGTCCGCGCGGCCCTTTCTCCTTGCGCTCCTTGTCGAGTTCGCGGGCGATGGCCAAGGCGTCAGGGTTCTTTTGGATAACAGCATTGAGCCCGGAGCCACCTTGGTCGACCTTATCGATGCGCTCCAAGTAGAGCTTGACGAGCTGCTCCGAGGTCGACTTTCCGGAAATCATCATCTCCTGAAGTCCGGCGATCGTCGCCTCCTCGAGAGGGAAAATGGCCTCGACCGGCTTCGCCGCCGCCTTTTTTGAGGGGGGCTCGGCTGAGGGGCCGCAAGCAATGCCGAGTGTCATGGCCAAGGCGACGATGATCGCTAGCCGGATCAATGGAGCGTTCCTGTGGTTTTTTTCCATGATTTTCCTCCATCCATCCCACGTGAGTCCGCCGGGGACGCCAGTCCTGTACAACATGGGGCGTCACTCACCGCTCACATTATCCCAAAACCGCCTCCCGGCTCAAGGCTTTGGGGTCGGACCACAGCAATCAGAAAATAATCAATAACTTAACTCCTGTTCTTTAGGGTTTAAGGACTTAATACCGGGATTTTTGTGCCCCAAAATGAACGAATCTCAGGAAGGATATCCCCTAGGGGGTCGAGTTTCATTTTCGGTGGCAAAAACATGGACTTTAAGCCTCTTGCGGCCCCAAAAATTGACCTATGTCATTGATCTAGTTCTTATTGCTGTGGTCCGACCCCATTTGTGTCAGACCCCATTTGTGCTAAGATCTAGACACGGGGCCAGCAAGCTCCGCCAGGCCACGACTCACGCACGGAGGCCGCATGGACAAGACGATCCGATTCAAGCTCAACGGAAAGGAGGTCGCCGTCGAGACCTCGCCGGAGCGCATGCTCCTGTGGGTCCTGCGCACCGACCTCGAGCACACGGGCACGAAATACGGCTGCGGCGAGGGCTACTGCGGCTTTTGCACGGTCCTCGTCGACAGCAAGCCCGAACGCTCCTGCTCCCTTCCCGTCTCCAAGGTCGAGGGCAAGAGCGTCCTGACGATCGAGGGCCTGTCCAAAGGCGGCCGCCTCCACCCGCTCCAGCAGGCCTTCGTCGACAACGGCGCCCTGCAGTGCGGCTACTGCACGCCGGGCATGATCATGGAATCCTACGCCCTGCTCATGCGCAAGCCGAACCCGACCGAGGCCGAGATCGCCGACGCCCTCGAAGGCAACATCTGCCGCTGCGGCACCCACAAGCGTGTCATCGCCGCCGTCCGGCAGGCCTCCGGGGCCCTGAAGATGAAGGTGGTGGACCATGACGCCCGTTAGAATTAAGCCCCGCATCAAGGACGACGAATACGCGATGTCCGGTCCCGACGGCCGCGGCGACGAGATGTCCCTCGAGCGCCGCGAGTTCCTCAAGCTCGCCGGCGGCGGCCTCGTCGTCTTCTTCGCGGCCGGCGACGGCCTCGACGCTCAAGAGGGCGGACAGCGCGGCCAGGGCCAGGGCTATCCCGACGACCCCAACGCCTACCTCAAGGTCGGCACCGACGGCCGCGTGACCGGCTTCTCCGGCAAGGTCGAATTGGGCCAGGGCACGCTCACGGCCCTCCAAATGATGCTGGCCGAAGAGCTCGACGTGCCCCTCGCCTCCGTCGACATGATCATGGGCGACACGGCCGTCTGTCCCTACGACGGCGGCACCTTCGGGTCGCGCAGCATCAAATATTTCGGGCCGGCTCTGCGCCAGGCCGCGGCCGAGGCGCGCGGCATCCTCGTCCGTCTGGCCTCGACCAAGCTCGGGGCGCCGGAAGATGCCCTCGCGACCAAGGACGGCGCCGTCTACGTCCTCAAGTCGCCATCGAAAAAAGCGACCTACGCCGACCTCATCGGCGGCAAAAAGATCGAGGTCCGCCTCGACAAAAAGCCGCCGATCAAGCCCATCGCCGCTCACACGGTCACCGGCAAGCCGACCCTGCGCTCGGATGGCCCGGCCAAAGTCACCGGCGAGGCCAAGTTCTCGGGCGACATCCGCCTTCCCGGCATGCTCTACGCAGCGGTCCTCAGGCCGCCCGCCCATGGCGCCAAGCTCAAGAGCGCCGACACCTCCGCGGCCGAAAAGGTCCCGGGCGCACGGGTCGTCCGCGACGGCGACCTCGTCGCCGTTCTCCACGCGAAACCGGACGTCGCAGCCGAGGCCGTCACCCTCATCAAAGCCGAGTTCGAGCCGTCCCCATCGACGCTCGACAACGGCAACATCTTCCCCCACCTCAAGGAGGTCACGGCGCGGACCGATGTCGTCATCGAATCGGGGAACCTCGACGAGGGCGCCAAGCTGGCGACGAAGATCGTCGAGAAGTCCTATTTCGCCCAGTATGTCGCCCACGCCCCGTCCGAACCGCACACGGCCGTCGTGCGCATCGACGGAGACAAAGCGGAGGTCTGGGCCTCGACGCAATCACCGTTCCGGGTCCAACAGGAAATCGCCAAGCTGCTCGGCCTGGATGTCCCGAACGTCCGGGTCCGCGCGCCCTTCGTCGGCGGCGGCTTCGGCGGCAAGAACGCGGGGGCGCAGATCGTCGAGGCGGCCCGCCTGGCCAAGATCGCGGGCAAGCCGGTCCAAGTCGCCTGGTCGCGCAAAGAAGAGTTCTTCTACGACACGTTCCGCCCGGCCGCGACCTACGATATCCGCTCGGGCCTCGACGCGCAGAACAGGATCGTCCTCTGGGATTATAAGAACTACCACGCCGGAAGCCGCAGCTCCCAGCCGGTCTACGACATCCCGCACAAGCGCGTCACCGGCTACGGGGGCGGCTTTGGCGGCGCGGAGGGGGTCCATCCGTTCGGCACCGGCGCCTGGCGCGGGCCCGGCAGCAACACCAACATCTTCGCCACCGAATCCCACATCGACCTCATGGCCGAAACGGCCGGCATGGATCCGCTCTCCTTCCGGCTGGCCAACCTGACGGACGCCCGGATGAAGAAGGTCGTCCAGGCCGCGGCCGACAAGTTCGGTCACACGTTCGCCAAAGCCCCGTCCGGACACGGCTACGGCATCGCCATCACCGATTACCTGGGGACCTATCTCGCCACGATGGCCGAAGTGGCGGTCGATAAAGCGAGCGGCCATGTCCAGGTCCTGCGTGTTATTTGCGCCCAGGATACGGGCGAGGTCATCAACCCCGAGGGCGCGCGGATGCAGATCGAAGGCTGCATCACCATGGGCCTCGGCTACTGCCTGACCGAGGAGATCCGGTTCAAGGACGGCGCCGTCCTTACCGAGAATTACGACACCTATGAGCTGCCGCGCATGTCGTGGCTGCCGAAGATCGAAGTCGTCCTCGTCGACAACCCCGATCTGGCGCCGCAGGGATGCGGCGAGCCGGCCATCACAGTCATGGGAGCGGTCGTCGCCAACGCCGTCAACGACGCGATCGGCGTCCGCATGGATATGCTGCCCATGACCGCGGCGCGCATCAAAGAGGCTTTAGCGAAGAAATAGTCAGGCCGGCTTGGCGCTTATTTCCCGTCCCAGCCCGCCAGCCGCGCCCACAGGTGCCACGCCGCATACGCCTTCATGTTGGCGTTGAGCGGCTGCGAGTGGGCCGATGAGCAGCTGTACCATTCCGCCGGGTGGGCGTTTTGCCAATCGACGGCCCAGTTCCGGTCCCGGGACGAGTCGCCGTTGCTGTCGTAGTAGCAGGCGTCGTTGACGAGCTTGTCCCCGAAATACGCCGCATCCGGGTCGTAGCTCTCGATGTCGGCGAAATCGTAGAGGATCTTGGCATTGGCCAGGCAGTAGTCGCGGATCTGCTTGTTCCGCGTCGGCACGTTCCCCGAAGGAGGCGCGCCGTCCGTGTGGCCGGTCATGTAGACGAATTTGACTCCGGGATAGTCCCGCTCGAGCCCGCTCATCAGATCGAGGTACTGCTGGATGCTCGATTCGGAGCCGTCGACCTGGCTGCACCACGCCCAGATGACGACGTTGACCGCCGGATTCTGGGCGAGGTAGGTCCGCGTGGCCTGCTCCCAGGCCGTCCGGTTCGGGTCCCCGAGGTCGTTGGCGACACCCAGGCTTCCGAAATTGCCGTTGAAATCCCTGAGGTCGAGCGAACCGTCGGCGCCGCCGCTCGTCCAGCTATAGAGGGATCCCTTCCATCCGACGAGACCCGTCATCCCCGACGTCAGCTGGGTACCGTGCGACGTGTGGCCGAAGGCGATATGGAGCGTCAGCCTGGCTTGGTCGATCCAGGTCGTGGGGATCGTGGCCAGGTTGATCGAGCGATGGTCGATGACGACGGCTTGCTTGGTGACCTGGGGCTCACTCGTCGCCGAACAGCCGGCGCAAAGTCCGATCGCCGCCGCCAGGCTGGCGATACCCAAGATCCTCAAATTACTCATCTTTTCGCTCTCCGCGACGTCGGGAAATGCTTTCGACTCTACATTATAACCCAACCCGACATCCTAATCCAAGGATTTAGTCGCAGGAAATGCTCTCAGACCCCTATATTGTCCAATAATTGGACACAATGAGCCGCCGCTTGAGGGAACATTCGGGCCCGAAAAACAGAAACGCCCCCATTTCTGGGGACGTCCCAGCCGAGCGGTCGGCCTACAGGAAGACCGAAATGCCGACCAGGATACGGTGGAGGTTTCCCCACTCCTTCTCGAACAGGGGCACCTGCCAGCTGAAGCGGTTGAACCTGTACTCGACGCGGATCGCGGCCGAGTTGCCGAGGCGGAACTTGATGCCGGCCAGCCCCATGTAGGTGAAGGTCTTATAATCCTTGCCGCCTTCGACGACGCCGAAGAACGGAATGCCGTTGCCGACGCCGGCCCCGCCGCCGATGAAGGGCTCGACCCCCCCGGGCATGCGGAAGTTGTAGAGGAGCTTGCCCTGGAAGAAGTAGGTCGTGTCCGTGTCTTCGCTCGTGCTGCCCATCGGGATGAAGACCTCGACCTCGGGCTCGATCTCGAGGCCTTGCCAGAAGTACCAGCCGAAACGGACGGGAATATTCAGGTAGCTCATGGAGCTGGTGTCACTGTCGAACTTGAGATTAAAATAGGTGACCGACGTGCCGAGCTCGAACTTCCCCGGAATGACCTGGGCTTGGGAGAAGGCCGCCCCGGCGAACAAAAGAACAAACAAAACAGCGCTTAGCTTTTTCATGGCGCTCCTTTCAGAAATGCCACAAGTTTAGTCGGCCCGGGGCGCCGAGGATTGACTCACGGGTCGCCGGTCAAGGCCTTTTTATTTCGAAAGGCTTGTGCTATAAGTCCCAAACGGAAAAGCCATGAAGACGCTGCTCGTCGTCAATCCCGCCGCCGGGCACGGCCGCGGCAAGAAGGTCTTTGAGCGCCTCGAACCGCGCCTGCGCGCCGCCTTCCCCGGGCTCGAGGTCCGATTCTCCGAGTACGCCGGGCATGCGATCGAGATCGGCCGCGAAGCCGCCGGCGCCGGCTACGACCGGCTGATCTGTCTCGGCGGCGACGGCACCCCCTATGAGATCATCAACGGGCTCTATTCCGGCGGCCGTCCCTCGCGCCTCCCCGAGATCGGCCAGATCCCGGCCGGGACCGGCAACTCGTTCCTGCGCGATTTCGACATCACGACGCCCGAGGGCGCGCTCGACACGATCGACGCGGGACGCCGGCGCCAGGTCGACCTGGTCGAGTTCAGCTATCGGGAGAACCGGGCCGACGGACCGATCATGCTCCGACGCTCCCTCAACATCATCGGCGTCGGTCTCATCGCCGACATTCTCCAGCTCACGAACGAGCGCCTCAAGTTCCTGGGCGCGGCCGGCTACAGTCTCGCCGTCCTCGTCCGCCTCATCCGGGGCATGTCGAACCGCATCACCATCGAGGCCGACGGCCGCAAGCTCGAGGTCGCGAACAGCGCACTCGTCGTCTCCAACTCGAAGTTTACCGGCGGCAAGATGAAGATCGCCCCGCCCGCCGACACCTCCGACGGCCGGGCCGACATCATTCTCTTCAACGGCGTCAACCGCCGCGAGATCGTGGCCATCTTCGCCGGCGTCTTCTCGGGCAAGCACCTTGCCCACCCGAAGGTCGAGGCGATCCAGGCGGCCTCGATCTCGGTCGAGTCCGACCCGCCGCTCCGGCTCATGGCCGACGGCGAGCTCATCGGGTGGACGCCGCTCCGCCTCAAGGTCCTGTCGTCCGAGATCGCGTTCCTGGCCTGACCGGTGTGTCCATGATGAATCTTTACGACCGCCTGCGGTCGCTCCTCATCTGGCTCATCGCTTTTCCGGTCTTTCTCGGGATCTGCATCCTCGTCTGGTTAGGCTCCTTCATTCTCCGGGGACGCGCCCTCGAAGTCCTGCTCAAGACCGGCTGCCGGGCCATCCTCTTCGTCTGCGGCGTGCGGGTCCGCGTGAGCGGGGGCGAGAACCTCGTTCCCGGCCGGCAGTACATCGCGATGATGAACCACGTCAACTTCTTCGACCCGTTCGTCTTCCAGGTCGCTTTCCCTCCCGCGCTCCGCGGGGTCGAGGAGGAGAGCCACTTCCGCTGGCCGGTCTACGGCGGGACGATCCGCCGGCTCGGCATGTTCCCTATCAACCGCAAAGAC
>JADGNU010000224.1 GCA_017883305.1 Candidatus Aminicenantota bacterium
CGTACCACTGGCCTTGACTGCCCGGGCCGGCGCCGTCCCATCCGGCTGGTTGGCCGCTTGCTGGAACAGCAGCGAAGGATCGCTTTTCAGGACGCTGCTGTCATGCAGGAGAAAGCGCCGCCACTCCCGGAGGTCGCGGATTCGACGTGCGGCAGCGATTTCGGTTTCGGGCATCGTAGAGTACGAGGCCAATCTTAGCATTTTCGCGGCGTTGACACGAGCCGTGCCTCGGGTCTATAGTCCGGCAACATGGCCCGTTCCGACGCGCCCCTCTTGCCCTCCCCTCCCTCCGACCGGGTCATCAGGGTCTTTATCTCCTCGACGTTCCGCGATATGCACGCGGAGCGCGAGGAGCTGATCAAATTCATCTTCCCGAAGCTCCGGCACATCTGCGAATCGCGAGGCGTCGTCTGGGGCGAAGTCGACCTTCGCTGGGGCATCACCGACGAGCAGAAGGCCGAAGTGGTCCCGATCTGCCTCAAAGAGATCCGCCGCTGCCGGCCCTATTTCATCGGCATCCTCGGCGAGCGCTACGGATCGGCTCCCGACCCGTTTCCCGAAAACCTCGTGGCCGAAGAGTCCTGGCTCGAGCGCGCCCGGGACCGCTCCGTCACCGAGCTCGAGATCCTCCACGGCGTCCTCAATGATCCGGATATGGCCGCGCACGCCTTCTTTTACTTCCGAGATCCGGCGTACATCGAGAGCCTTCCCGAACGGGAGCGCGCCGTCCACGTGGAGACCCCAGCGGGCGCGGAGAAGCTGGCCCGGCTCAAGGACCGCATCCGCGCCTCGCCCTTCCCGGTCCGAGAGGACTACCGCGACCCGCGCGACCTCGGCCGCCTCGTCCTCGAGGACATGACCCGGCTCATCGATACGCTCTTTCCCGAAGGCGAGCCGCCCGACCCGCTCGGCCGTGAGGCCGCCGGACAGGAGGCCTACATCAGGGGCCTGTCGCAGGTCTTCATCGCCCGTCCGGCCGATTTCGACGTTCTCGACCGCCACGCGGCGTCATCCGGCCCGCCTCTCCTCGTCACCGGCGAGCCGGGCTGCGGCAAATCCGCACTTCTGGCGAACTGGGTGAAGCACTTCCGAGAGAAGAATTCCGGCATCCCCGTTATCACCCACTTTGTCCTGGCCACATCGGAGAGCATCAAGGAGACCTCGCTGCTGCGCCGGCTCGCGGCCGAGCTCGGCCAGGCCTTCGGTTTCGACCTCGAGCCCCCCGCAGACGCCCGCGGCGTGAGGGAACTTTTCTCGCGCGCCCTGATGATGGCCGGTGATCGCGGACGGGCCGTCGTCGTCATCGACGGACTGGAACGGCTCGAGGACCGGTCGAGACCTTCGGACGCGAACTGGCTCCCCGAAGAGCTCCCTCCCGGCATACGGCTCATCGTCGGGGGCTCTCCGGAGGGGATCCGGCCCGGCACCGGCAACACCCCCGACCCCGTGATCGAAGTCCTGGCCCGCCGCGGCTGGCCGGTCCATGTGCTGGGTCCTCTCGCTCCGGACGGCCGGCGCGATCTCGTCCGCGCCCATCTCAAGCTCAACGCCAAGACCCTGAGCAAACGTCACGAGGACATGATCGTCGCCTGCGAGCATTCGGCCAATCCCCTCTTCTTGAAGACCCTGGTCGAGGAGCTGCGCCAGTTCGGCTCCCACGAAGAGCTCGAAGGGCGGATCGCCCACTACCTTCAGGCGCCGAGCGTTCCGGCGCTCTTCGCCCTCATCCTGGCGCGGTACGAAGAGGATTACGAGCGGGACCGGCCCGGCCTCGTCGGCGACGCCTTTTCTCTTTTCTATATCGCTGACGGGGGACTGGCGGAATCGGAGCTTCTCGACTTGCTCGGCGAGGACGGCGCGCCCCTCCCCCAGGCGATCTGGGCGCCTGTTTTCCTGGCCGCGGAAGGGCTCCTGGCCGACCGCGGAGGCATCCTGTCGCTAAACAGCCCCTTGATCCATATCGCCCTCGTGACGGCTTTCCCTTGGCCTTCATCGGCCGTCGCCCTCCGCCGGAAGCTGGCCGCCTATTTCCGGGCGAGGGAGAACAGCCCGCGCAAGCTCGACGAGCTGCCGCACCATCTCTGGATGGGCGAGGACATGCCCGGCCTGCGCGACGTCATGGCGGACCTGTCGTTCATGGAGGCCCTGGTGGAGCACGACCTCGACGCCGCGGCCAACATCTGGGAGCAGCTCGAAAAAGAAGGGTTCGACTTCTACGAAACCTACGCGGCTGTTTTCAAGGACCCCCTGAAGCACGGCGACTATGTCGGCGCGATCTTCCTTCTCATGGCCGCGCTCGGCCACGTCCATCAGGCTGTGGCCTTTGGAACGGTGCTGGCGGCTTGGGCGAAGCTCGGTGAAGACACTGAAAATGCGGCCAAGGCCCTCAATAACTTGGGCATCCAGTGCATAAGCTCCGGCCAGTTCGACCAGGCCCAGAAAGCGTTCGAAGAGGCCGAATCCCTCAGCCGGAAGAACGCCAAGCCGGCTCAGCTCGTCCGGGCCCTCAAGGGTCGATCAAACGCATTTGAAAGCCTGGGCGACCTCGAGCTCGCGCTGGCCCTCAACGTCGAGGCGGAAAAGATCTGCCGCGACATCGGCGACCGCAACGAGCTCGCCGGGGTCCTGCAGGGGCGGGCCCGAATTCTGGAGGCCCGCGGCGATTTCAAAGGGGCCAGGCCCCTTTACGAAGAGGCCGTAAGGCACGACAGGGAGACGGGGAAAACATGGGGTCTTGCCGCGGCCCTCCTCAGCCTGGCCAACCTCTCGAGGCTCGCCGGAGACCTTGAGGCCGCCGAAAAGCATCTGGTCGAGGTCGAATCTTTGTTCAGGCGGGGCGTCTCCGGCTATCTGGTCCTCGGGTCCTATCTTTCCCACAAAGGAACGCTGGCTGTCGATCGCGGCCGGCCCGAAGAGGCGCTCCGGCTTTTCGGCCAGATGCGGGATCTCGGGACCGAGCAGGGAGACATCCAGCTCGTGGCCAAGGCCAAGGAACAGGAGGCCGTGGTCCGGTACAACAGTCAGGAATTCGCCGCGGCCCTGGCTCTCTATCTGGAGGTTGAGCAGACCGCCCGCGAGATCAAGCTCCGGGCATTGCTCCTCGAGGCGATAACGGGCCAGGCGAACTGCCGCCACGCCCTGAAAGAAACCGCCGAGGCCTCCAAGCTATACGGCGAGGCCGAAGACCTCTGCGCGGAGATGGGCCTCAGGAACAGGCTCGTCGAGCTCTTCGGAGACCATGCGAATCTCCTTTACGGGGCGGGGCGGTTCGAAGAGGCCCATGCCCTCTGGGACCGGCTCGACGCGATCGTCCAAGAGATCGAGGAAGGGAAGACTCCGACCGGAGTGCTCCTGCACAAGGCGGATTGCGCCCTTCTCGAGTCGGACTGGGAGGAGGCCCGGCGCCTCGCGGGCGAGCTCGCCTCGCGGCTCGGCGACGGCGGCGACGACGAAACGGTCCACGACTTCCTTTCGGTCCGGGCCCGCCTCTTCTATCACGACCAGGATTACGGCGGGTCCCTGTCGCTCTATTCCCGCATGGAGGCTCTCGCCCGCCAGCGCAACGATACGGAGGGGCTTGCCGAGGCCCTCGGGGGCGAGGCCCTCTGCCTTCACTTTCTGAAGGATGACGAACGCGCTGTCGCCGCCTTCGCCGAGGCCGAGGCCGCCGCGCGGGAGCTCGGACGCTGGGATTGGCTGGCCGATAACACCCTCCGTCGCAGCCGCATCCTGAGGGAGGGGGGCCGAATTCCGGAAGCGCTCGAAGCTTCCCTCACGCTCGTTGATGCGGCCGGAAAGGCGGGCCGGCCGGACCTCGTCCGGGCCGCCTTGAGCGAGCAGTACGCCACTCTCTTCGATATGAAGAGGATTGGCGAAGCCGAGGCGGTCCTGTCGGAGTGGGAGCGCGGCTGCCGCGAGGCCGGAGACCTGACCGGGCTGCGGATGGCCCTCAACAACAAAGCGACTTTGCTGATAAGCCAAGGGAAGCCGGCGGAAGCCATTCCCGTTCTCGCGGAGGCGGCCGATCTGGCGCGCAAGTCGGGAAGCGGCGCCGACCTCTCCAGGATGCTCGGCCGCCTCGCCACGGCGCTCTACAACTCCGGAAAGGCGACTGAAGGCCGAGCCGCTCTCGCCGAAAGGGAAACGCTCTGCCGGACCTTGGATGACGCCAAGGACCTGGCCGAGACGCTGAACATGCGGGGCTGGGACCTCTCCCAGTCCGGCGACGATAATGGGGCCGTCGTCCTCTTCGCCGAGGCGGAGAAACTTTATCGGGAGCTGGGCGACAAGGAGGGTCTGCGCGACAGCCTGCTTTACCTGGCCCAGTGCCATTACCGGGCTGGCCGTTACGCCGAGGCGGCGAATTGCAGCGAGCAAGGCGAGGTTCTGGACAGGCAGGCCGGCAAGAAGGACCGGCTCCAGGTCGACCTGGGATTCCGGGCGGCCGCTCTCGGGGCCTTGAACCGGCAAGCCGAAGCCATCCGGGTTTACGAGGAGCAGGAGGCGCTGCTGCGGGAGCTCGGCCGCACGGCCGATCTCGCGATATGCCTTTCGAACCAGGGGAACGTTCATCGATCCAGTGGCGACGCCCAGAGTGCGTTGAAGGTCTATCCTGAGGCAGAGCGTGCGGCCCGCGAGGCCGGCGACAAGGCGACTCTAGCCCAAGTCCTGGCCGATTGGTCCGAGGTCCTGATCGGCCTCACAGCCTGGGACGAGGCCCTCGCCGTCTGGTCCCGAGCGGAAGCGGATGCGATCGAGCGCGGCGACCAGCGGGGCCTTTGGTATTACCTCTACGTCCAGGCCCATACGCTCGCCTACAGGAAGCAGGATGCCCGGGCCGCGCTGGCCAAGGTCGAGGACCTGATGAA
>JADGNU010000040.1 GCA_017883305.1 Candidatus Aminicenantota bacterium
GGACGGATCACCTCGCTCAAGCACCTCAAAGAGAACGTCACCGAGGTCAAGAAGGATTACGAGTGCGGCATCGGCGTCGGCGGCTTCACCGGCATCCAGCCGGGTGACACGATCGAAGCGTTCGTCCGCGAAAAGGTCCAACCCGTCTAGCGGCCGGGAGGTTCCGATGATCGTCGGCGTCCTGACGCTCGACCTCTTTTTCCCGTATGCCCGCTCGCTCAAGGACAAGCGGCGGATCCTGCACGGTTTCAAGGACCGGGCGCGCCGCCACAACGTCGCCTTGGCCGAGATCGATTTTCAGGATCTCTGGCAGAGGAGCCGGCTCGGCATCGTCACTCTCAACAGCCAGGCGGCGGTCGTCGAAGAGGTCCTCGGCCGCGTCCTGGCGGATGCGGCCAACCTCGAGGAAACAGACGTCGCCGGCCACGAGATCCGCTATGTCTGAGAAGGGCATCCGCACGCGCCGGGTCGCCGAGCTCGTCCGCTCGGAGCTCAGCCGCCTGCTCATCGCCGAGTTCCAGGACCCCTCCTCGGGCCTTCTGACCGTCACCCGCGTGGAGATGACGCCGGACCTGCTCACGGCCCGCGTCTTCCTGTCCGTGTTCGGCGGTCCCGATCCCGCGGCCCTGCTCGAGCGCATCGAGCGGAGCAAAGGCGCCCTCCGGAAGGCGCTTGCCTCCCGGGTTCAGTTGAAGTATAATCCTGAGCTATTTTTCGTCCTGGATCCGGGCCCTGAGCACCAGGACAGGATCGATAAGCTGATCGAGGAGACCAAGAAACATGGCCGCTGACCCGCGGTCGCTCATCGCCGAGAGGATCAAGGCGTCGCGCAAGATCGCCGTGACCTCCCACCTCAGGCCCGACGGCGACTCCCTCTGCACGGCCAGGGCGCTGTCGCTCCTGGCTGGACTTCTCGGCAAGGATGCAGTCATCACCAATCGCGACCCGACCCCCCTGCCCTTCTCCGGCTTCCCCGATCTGGCGGGCATCCGCGTCGGCCAGATCCAGGCCGGGGACTACGACACCGTCGTCCTGCTCGAATGCGCCGACGTCTCCCGTTCGGGCCAGGAGGGTCTCGACGGGGCGTTCAAGATCAACATCGACCACCACCACTCGAACTCGCCCTACGCCGACATCAACTGGATCGACCCCGAGGCGCCGGCCGTGGGCGAAATGGTCTTCGATCTGGCCGGTTCGCTCGGCCTCCGGCCGACTCCCGAGATCGCCGAGAACCTCTACTGCGCCATCGCCTCCGACACCGGGTCGTTCCAGTTCTCCAACACGACGCCGCGCGCGCTGGCCGCGGCGACCGAACTGGCCCGCCTCGGCGCCGACCCCACCCGCGTCGCCGAGAAGCTCTACTACAACAATTCCCCGGAAAAGATCCGGCTCCTCGGCTGCGTCCTCTCGACGCTGACGATGAACGCCAAAGGCACGATCGCGGTCATCAGCATGTTCAAGCGCGACACCGAGGGTCTCCACCTCAAGGAAGTCGATACCGAGGACATGACCACCCAGGCCCGGTCCATCAAGGGGGTCGAGATGGTCATGTTCTTCAAGGAGATGGGACCGGAGACCTTCCGGGTCAGCCTCCGTTCGAAGGGCGGCGCCAACGCGGCCAGGGTGGCCGAGCACTTCGGCGGCGGCGGTCACATCCACGCCTCGGGATTCACCGTGTACGGCCCCTACGAGCGGCTCATCCGGGACATTCCTGCGATCGTCGAGGGACTCCTCGATGAGGACCCGGGCGAGACGTCCGCTCCGGGCCGCTGAGAACCGGATCGGACGGTGGCTCAAGACGGCCTTCTCATCATCGACAAACCCGCCGGTCCGACATCCCACGACGTCGTCCAGCGGATCCGCAAGGCCCTGGCCATGCGGCGGGTCGGGCACGGCGGGACCCTCGACCCGGACGCGACGGGCGTGCTCCTGGTGGCCGCAGGTCAGGCGACCCGTTTTTTCCCCTTCCTCTCCAAGGAGAACAAGGTCTACGAGGGCCGTATCCGCCTGGGCTTCGCGACCGACACTTATGACGCTTCGGGGCGTCCGGTCTCGGAAGTCTCCCCCGACTTTCCCGACAGGGACGAGCTCGCCTCGGCCATGAAGGCCTTCGAGGGAGAGTTTCTCCAAACGCCGCCCCGCTATTCGGCGAAGAAGATCGCCGGAAGGCCGGTCTATAAGATGGCCCGGGCCAACCAGTCGTTCGACCTCGAGCCGGCCCGGGTCACGATCTCGCGCTTCGTCCTCCGGGGTTACCGCCCGCCCGAACTGGAGTTCGAGGCGGCGTGTTCGGCCGGGACATACATCCGCTCGCTCGCCCATGACCTGGGGCAGCGCCTCGGTTGCGGGGCCCATCTCGCTGTGCTGCGGCGGACCTCGGTCGGCCCTTACGGATTGGCCGATGCCGTATCCCTGACCGACTTCGAAGAGGCGGCCGCCCGGGGCGATGAAGACCTGCTCATCCTGCCCCTCGAGCAGCTTCTCCCCTGGGCTCCGGCGGTCACTGTACGGCCGGAGGCGGAAGTCTTTATCCGGAACGGACGCTCCCTCGAACCAACCTGCCTGGAAACACCTGTCCCAGACTTCGGCCCTCCGGATGACCGGGACTGCCCGATCCGCCTCCTTTCCACGGGCGGAAAACTCCTCGCCCTGGCCCGGCCGACTCCTGACGGGTCCGCGCTCCATCCCTTTCTGGTCATAGCCTGATCTCTCAAGGGGCCTGATATCGGGCAAAAATGGGGACGTTTCCGTTTTCATTCATTTTCATTGAATTTTGGCCGCAGGTCGTGTAAAGTGATGGGGTTATGCGGCTCAACAAAAACCAAATCGAGCATCTGGCCTCGATCATCCTGCGCAACCTGGCCAAGGAAGGCAAGATCATCGTCGAGGACAAGGGCCGTCTGCTCGAAGAGGTGACCAATGTGCTCGTCGACGAGTTCCAGATGGAGGACCGCCTCGACCAGGAGGTCCGTGAGCTCCTCAGCAAGCATATGGAGAAGATCCGCAAAGAGAACATCGAGTACCAGGCCATGTTCAAAGAGGTCAAGAAGAAGCTGGCCCGGGAAAAGGGGATCGTCCTGTGAGCAACCGGCTGTCGCGCGAGAAGATCAACTACCTCTCTCGCCAAGTCCTCGCGGTCCTCGAGAAGGACGACCAGGTCGATTTTCTCGACGATCCGAACGAAGTCCGGCTGATCATCGTTAAGTCCGTCGAAGAGGAAATGCGCCTCTACGAGGCCATCGACAAGAAGGCCATCGACAAGATCCAGTCCCAGAAGAAACCCATCGAGGAGGGCTCCCGGGAGTGGGAAATCCTCTACCGCAAGTATTACAACGACGAGCTGGCCAAGCTCGGCAAGCTCTCCGACTGACCCCCTCTCTTCAATCCTCCGTTCGTCTTCTAAGAAGTCGTTATCGCCTGCGTTCTGAATTCCCGACTCAAACTCAACCCCGCCATTCGAGCATTCCCAAGGATTGGGTCAATCGGAGAGGGAAAAAGGGGGGGAATAAAAAAAGGGCCGGGGAACCTTCGTTCCCCAGCCCTTTTAAGGACTTGTTTCGAGGCGCGGCTTAGAACAGGAACCTGAAGCCGACGCCGGACTTCCAATTGTGGTTGAAGGACCGGCCGAGCGGAAGGCGGAATTCGAAGAACAGCTGGCCTTTGCTCGTCCACTTGTCGAAAACGTCGAACCCGGCCTGGACGGGAATGTCGACGCCGAACTTGTGGTTCGCGTCCCTGGCCATGGTCGCCGAGCTCACGCCGAGGCCGGTGCCCAGGAAGAAGCTCTGGAAGTGGCCGTTGACGAGGGCTTCGGCGTTGAAGATGATCTTCCAGGGGCTGCCGGCGAACGGAATGCCGCCGCCGCCGGTCAGGGTGAAGCTCCATTGGTCGGGCGTGATCCAAGCGAACAACCCGCCGCGCAGGAAGCCGTACAGCGCCGTGCTGCCGCCATAGGCCCCGAGGCCGCCGCCGACGGTCCAGAAGAGCTTCTTCTGCGTGACTTCGAAGGTGAGACGGCAGGGATCGGAGGCCGGCGACTGGGCGCCGTCGTTGTCGAAGACGGTCGTGTTGATCGTGTAAGTCCCGGCCTTGGTGAAGACCTTTTCCCAAATCCAAGGCTTCCGCGTCGTCACGCAGGTGTCGATGACGTTCCCGTTGGCGTCGAGGAGCTCGAAAACGACCTTGGCGATCTGGCCGTCAGGGTCGCTCGATCCGGACGCGTCGAAGGTGATGGGCCGCCCGACATAGTCCTCGCAAGGCATGCAGGACGTCCACAGCTTGCAGATGGGCGGGAAGTTGATGGCCACCTTGGCGGTGCTGACGCAGTTCGCGACCTTGCCGTCCATGCCGGTGGCCGTGCCCTTGAACGTGTATTCGCCGGGCTTGTCGAACTTCGTCTGCCACTTGGGCGACTGGGGCGTCAGCTCCTGAGTGGCGAGCTTCAGGCCCTGGGCGTCCGTGACCTCGACAGTCATCGACTTGGCGTTCAGCGAGCCGCTCATGTCCACGGTGATCGGGTCGTTGGCGTTGGCCCGGGCCGGGGTCACGGTCAGGCTGCAGACGGCCGGCTGGATGAGGTCTGTGACCTTGCTGCTGAGGGCGATATTGCCGCAGCCGTGGGGAATGACGAACTCGTATTGCTTCCAGTCCTTGGTGACGGCGACGATGAACACCGGGAGGGGCTCCTTGCCCGCCCACTCGATGTTCCGGGCGACCTTGACCTGGTCGTGGGACCGGAAGAGCATCCAGGGCAGGACCTCGCCGATCGGCAGGGTCGTGTCGGTCCACTCGGCGGTCTTCATCTGATCCATGAACGGCTGGTAGAGCTCGGAATTGCCCGCCAGGTCGAAGCCGGTCTTGATGTCGGCGGCGCGGATCTCGAAGAGGCCCTTCATGGTCGCCGGGGTCGGCGCCTGGCCTTTGACCGTGCAGAAGGTGTAGAGCCCGACCCGTTTCAGCTTCGTGGTCTGGGCAAAGGACATCGCCGTGAGGACGACGAGCGCCATCACGACGAAAAGTACGAATGATTTACGCAACTTCATAGAAATCCTCCTGATGAATACATGGTGAAAAACAACGCCTAGGAGGATTTATATTAAAAGCGGGCCCACTTGTCAAGCAAAATCAACGCTTTCCCTCTCCGTGACCCCCGGCGGCTAGCCAGCGGCAAGGAACGTCGGGACGATCCTGTGGATGACCCCCGAGTCCCGGGGAGTCGCGTGCAGGGCCGCGAGGAGGGCCTCCCGGCCCTTGAAACCGCGGTCGACGAGGTCCCGAAGATTCCGGAGTCCGGTCGGGACATCGATCTCGGGATGGCACTGGAGGCCCCAGACCGGCCTTGACCCGAACCGGAAAGCCTCGATCGGGCAGGCGTCGGTCGAAGCCAGGACCTCGAACTCCGGCGGCAGGTCGCAGACCTCGTCGTAATGGATCGAGAACGTGAACGGCGTCTCCCCGGCTGGCCCGAGAAGGTCGCTGGTCTTGTCCAGCCGGATGGAAATCCAGCCGATCTCGGGGCGTGCGGCGCGCCGGACATGGTCTTCGCCGGCCAGGGCGAAGGCCAGGAGCTGGTGGCCCCAGCAGCTGCCCAGGACCGCGGTCCCTCCGGCGACGGCCTGCCTCACCATCGCCGCCTCCGCGTCGACCCACGGCTCCCGCTCGACGATGGAGGATTCAGAACCGGTCAGGATCATGTGGCTGAACGCGGCGGGGTCGGGCAGGCGCCCTTCCCGGGCGACAAAGGCCTCCCAGGGAACGTCGAGGTACCGGCTCCAGTGCTCGACGGGCTGGTAGATCGTGGGGTCGATCGAGTTGTCGACGATGGCCACTACTCTCTTGATCGTGTCCGCCATGTCACGCTCCAAAGCGCTCCGGCGATTCGAGCCGCCGCGCGTCTTACTCCGGCATTGTAGCGATCGCCCCGAAAAAAGGCCAGCGATGCGTTTAGCATCGCCAGCCATCGGGGAACGATCCAACGCTCACCCAATGGCAAGGCCATTTGTTTCGCCGGGCCCGATTCTGGTATAATGCCCGTCCACCAGGAGAACGACCTTGACACATCTGAACGAAGACATCGAACTGACCGTCACGACACCGGACGAGCCCGGCATCTTCGGGCGCGTGCTGGGAACATTGGCCAACGCGGGGGTCAACGTCAAGGCCTTCTATGTCTATTCCGAGGGCGAGGAGGGACACTTCCATCTCGTCACCTCGGACTCCAAAAAGGCGGAGACGGCCCTGCGGACCCTCGGCTACAAGGTCAAAGCGAAGAAGGTGGTCACGGTCCTCGTTACGGACCGGATCGGCGCCGGCGCCGAGATCGGGGCCCTGCTGGGCAACGCCGTCGTCGACATCCGCTACTCCTACGGCTCGTCCGCGGGGGAGGGCAAGACCCTGCTCGTTTTCCACACCAGCAACAACCGCAAGGCCATCGACACCCTGAAATAAGGGGCGCGGAAATATCGTTGACAAGCTCCGGAAGTTATCATAAAATGCCCGTCTTAGAGTTGTATCAAGGAGGCCATTATGGCAAAAGCCGAGCCTAACGTCGTACCGCTCTGCGACGTCCTTCTCGTCCTGCTCATCATCTTCATGGTCATCACCCCCCTCGTTCAAAAAGGCATAGATATCAAGCTGCCCGAAACCTCGGATTCTTCGAGCGGCGGCGGCCAGCCCACCGGCCTTATCGTTCTGACCCTCCAAGCCGCCGACGTCGTCGAGATCAACGGCATCAAGTACGAGCTCCGCGGCCTCCTCGAAGAGCTTCGCCGCCTCTATAGCACGCGCCAGGACAAGACGATCTTCATCCGCGCCCTGGCCAAGCTGCCCTTCGCCAAGGTCATGGAAATCATCGATATCGCCCGCGGCGCCGGGGTCGAAACGCTCGCCCTGATCCCCGAGTATATCGAGAACTAGCGGCCGGACAGCCCGCGCGGCACTCCCGTGCGCAAATCACCCGTCCTCTTTATCGTCGTCTTTCTCAGCCTCGCGCTCATCCCCTTGTTCGCAGCCGGGCAAGACCTTGTCGGCCCGACCAGCCGCGAGGCCATCCTCGAACACACCCCGGCCTGGCAGGACCTGGTCGCGGCCTACCAGCCCAAGCCCGAGGCCCTCGACAAGCTCCGCGGGCTCGTCCGCGAGGTCCGCATCGAGGTCTACTTCGGCAGCTGGTGCCCGGACAGCATGGCCCACGTCAGCGCCTTCTTTAAGATCCTCGACCTCGCCGACACTCCCCTTCTCCAACCCGTCTACTTCGGCATCCCCGAGGCCAAGAACAAGCGGGCGGCTTACTATGAAGGCAAAGATATCATCAAGCTCCCGACGTTCCTCGTCATCGTCGACGGCCGGGAAGCCGGACGGATCGTCGAAACCCCTAAAAAAAGCGTGGAAGAGGACCTCGTCAGGATCCTCGGATTATAGGCCGGGATTTCCGGCCTAGCGGCCCCTGATCGGGCCGATGACATCCCGCGAAATGACCAGGCGCTGGATCTCGTTCGTCCCTTCGTAGATCTGGAGCAGCTTGGCATCCCGGACGAGCTTCTCGACCGGATAGTCCTTCATGTAGCCGTAGCCGCCGAAGATCTGGAGAGCCTCCAGGGCGTTGCGCATGGCCACATCCGAGCCCAGGCACTTGGCCATGGCTGACTCCTTGCAGTTGGGCTTGCCCTTGTCCATGAGCCAGGCCGCCCGCCACACGACCAGGCGCGCCGCCTCGATGTCCATGGCCATCTGGGCCAGCTTGAAGGCCGTGGCTTGGAGCGCGGCGATGGGCTTGCCGAACTGGACCCGCGTCTTGGAGTACTCAACGGCATGTTCGAGGGCGGCGCGGGCAATGCCGATCCCGGCCGCACCGACCGCGGCCCGGGTCTTGTCGAACGTCCGCATGGCGATGATGAACCCCAGGCCCTCGCGCCCGATGAGGTTGGCCGCAGGGACCCGCATGTCCTCGAAGAAGAGCTCGGTCGTGTTGGAGGCCCGGTGGCCGAACTTGTCCTCGACCTTGCCGACCGACAGGCCGGGGGTATCGCGAGGCACGGCGAAGACGCTCAGGCCGCGGGGCCCTTTTCCCGGGGCGGAATTGGCGAAGATGAGGTACAGGCTGGCGACGCCGCCGTTGGTGATGAAGCACTTGGAGCCGTTGATGATGAAATCCGTCCCGTCCTTGCGGGCGGTCGTCTTGATAGCCGACGTGTCGGACCCGGCCTCCCGTTCCGTCAGGCAATAGGACGCGAAGGCCATGTCCTTCAGGAACGGCGCGAACAGCCGCTTCTTTTGCTCGTCCGTGCCGAAGAGCAGGATCGGCGTGAAGGCCAGGGAGTTGGCCATCATCGTCGTGTACAGCCCGGCGCAGCCCCAGGCCAGTTCCTCGCTGATGAGGGCCAAGTCGACGTCCCCGATGCCGACGCCGCCGTACTCGGCCGGCACCGTGCAGGTCAGGAAGCCGACCTCGAAGGCCTTGCGCATGACGTCCTCCGGGAACGTGTGGCCCTGGTCGTAGGCCGCGGCCTTGGGCCGCATCTCGCTCGCGGCGAAATCATGGGCCATCTCCTGAAGGGCGATCTGGTCTTCGGTCAGTTCAAATTCGATCACGGTTGATTCTCCCCTGGAAAAATCCGGCTGAATCGTAGCGGATTATTCCGGTCCTGTCAATTTTTCAGGACCACCGCGTCCCTGCGGATGAGAAAGACCGGATCCTCGATCCCGAAGATCTCCCGGACGATGTCCTGGGCCCTGGCGCCCTTGGCCGGGTCGGGGGGGAGAAGGAGGACCAGGCGATGGCCGGCGAAACGGCAGTCCACCCCGGCCGCGGCGGGAAGGGCGTCCTTGAATCGGCCAAGGGCCGACCGGATCTCCCCCGCGCCCCACGATCGGCCGAACGCCTCGCTCGTCCGGTCGAGCGAGTAGACGAGCCTCTCCGTCGCGCCGTGGAGGGAAGGCGAGCCGGCCTCGAGCGCTTTCAGGTCCGAGAACTTGATCCCCGGGGGGACGCTCCGGTTGATCCGGGAAAGGAATTCCCGCGCCTCGATCCGGCGGTCGGAACGGAACTCCAGGACCTCCTTCGAAGCCTCCATGCCGAGGGGGAGGGCCGGCCCGTAAGCAAAATCCATCTTGGGATGGAACCCCTGGGTTTTGCGGACTTCGATACCGGCCCGTCGGAAGCTCCGCTGGATGATATGGATGAGGTCGATATGGGACAGGTACCGGGCCTTGCCGCGCTTGGAATAGACGGCCCGGTAACGGATAACGGTCCCCGCCTCCTCCCCCGCCGGCCCCGCGACCGCAGGCAGGGGCTTGATCCTCGCCGGCGGCGCCGGCTTCTTCCAGGCGCGCTCTTCGCAGCCCCGGCATTCCCCGCACGCCCGCCCGAGGCAGTCCGGCGTCCGCTCGTTCCGCAGGGCCGCGTCGAGCTCCTGGGCCAGGCGGCTTTTCCGGATCCGCGTGTCGATGTGGTCCCACGGCAGGACGGCTTCGCGGGACAAGGGCCGGAGATAGTCCCGGCGGTCGACGCCCGCCGCCGCGAACGCGTCGCTCCAGGCCTTGGCGTCGAGCTTGTCGTCCCAGCCGTCGAACCGCGCCCCCCTCCTCCAGGCGTCGATGAGGACAGGGCTGAGGCGCCGGTCGCCGCGCGAGAAGACCGCTTCGAGGACGGAGGTGGCGATGGGGTGGGTCTTGACCTCGACCGTCCGGAAGCGCCGCAGCTCACTCCTTACAAAGGCCTGCTTCGACGCGAGCGCGGCTTCGTCGTCCATGCCCAGCCACTGGAACGGCGTGTGCGGCTTGGGGATGAACGACGACAGGCTGACATGGACGCGAGGGGTCGAGCCGAGGATGGACCGGCCGAGATCGAGCGTGTCGCGGACGAGCCCGACGATGCCGGCCAGATCCTCGTCCGTCTCGGTGGGCAGGCCGGCCATAAAATACAGCTTGACCAGCTGCCAGCCGCCTTCGAAGGCGAAGGTCAGGGCCTCGCGGATCTCGTCGCCGTCGAGATCCTTGTTGATCACGGCCCGGAGGCGATCGGTCCCGGCTTCGGGGACGAGGGTGAAGCCGGTTTTGCGGACCTTGAGGATGTTCTTCACCAGCTCGCGCGACAGCCGGCCCGGCCGGAGGGACGATAGGGAGATCGAGATCTTCTCCCGTGCCAGAGCGTCCATGAGGGCGCCGACCGTCGCCTCGAGCTGGGGGTGGTCGCCGATCGAAAGGGCCGACAGCGAGAGGTCCTCGTAGCCCGTCTGCCGCAGGCTGCGGAGGGCCGTCCGGTAGATGACCTCCGGGTCCTTGGGCCGGTGCGGGAAATAGAGCGTCGAGGCCTGGCAGAACCGGCAGCTCTGGGGACATCCGCGAGCCGCCTCGATGGCCACCCGGTCGAAAACGACGCGGAGGCCTGGGACAACGATCTTCTCCGGGAAGGCCGAGTGGGAAAAATCTTTCACCTGGCGCTTGCGGATGACCGCCGGGACGCCCTCTTCTTGGGGCTGGGGGACGACGAGAGGCGAACCTTCGGCCGCGACGGCCCGGTAGAGCGAAGGGATATAGGCCCCCTCGATCCGGGCCAGCTCCCGCAGCCGCTCGCGGCGCGACAGGCCCCGCCGGCGCGTGTCCGCGACGGTCCGGACGATCTCCGGGAACCCCTCCTCCCCGTCACCGAGGAAGACGAGGTCGAAGATGTCGGCGACCGGCTCGGGATTGAAGGCCGCCGGCCCGCCGGCGATGACCAGAGGGTCGTCCTCGCCCCTCCCGGCTGACGTGAGCGGGATGCCGCCGAGGTCGAGGATGGTCAGGACGTTCGAATAGTTGAGCTCATAGAGGAGCGAGAAGCCCACGATGTCGAACTCCCGGAGCGGCAGGCCGTTCTCGAGGCTGGCCAGCGGGATCCCGGCCGCCCGCAGCTCCCGCTCGAGGTCCGGCCACGGCGCGAAAACCCGCTCGGCCAGGATGTCGCGGTCCCTGTTGAGCAGGGCGTACAGGATCTTCTGGCCGAGGTAGGACATGCCGATCTCGTAGACGTCGGGGAACGCCAGGGCGACCTTGGTCCGGGCCCGGGCCGGGTCCTTGCGGATCTCGTTCCATTCGCCGCCGACGTAGCGGCCGGGTTTCTCGACCCGGGTGAGGACGCGGGCCAGGGCGTCTCTTTCAGACATTGGCGAATCGTCTCATCTTCACGTTGAGGACGAGGCCGCAGGCGACATAGCTCGCGAGGAGCGACGATCCGCCGTAACTGAGGAAGGGCAGGGTGATCCCGACGACCGGGAAGAGGCCGATGATCATGAGGATGTTGACCAGGAACTGGAAGGCGATGAGCAGGGAGGCCGTGAAGATGATGTAGACCCCGGCGCGATCGCGCGCCTTGGCCACCGACAGGAACATCCGGGCCAGGAGGGCAAAGTAGAGGAGGATGACCACGAAGACGCCCAGAAAGCCGGTCTCCTCGCCGATGACCGAGAAGATGAAGTCCGTATGCCGGGCCGGCAGGAAGCGGAGCTGGCTTTGGGTCCCCTTCTGGAAGCCCTTGCCCGCGAACCCGCCGGAACCGATGGCGATCTTCGACTGGATGACCTGATAGCCCGATCCGCGCGGATCGCCGGCCGGGTTGATGAGGGTGGTGACGCGCTTCTTCTGATAATCCTTGAGGGCGATCGTCCAGCCGCCGACGCCGATGGCGAGCGCGGCCAGGACGAGCAGGACGATGGCCTTCTTCCTCAGCCCGGCGAGAATGAAGGCTCCGCCGATGATGGCCAGGAAGGTCATGGCCGTCCCGAGGTCCGGCTGGGCGATGATGAGCAGCAGGGGCACGCCGGCGACGAGGAGCGCCCCCAGCGTGTGCTGCGTCGTGAGGTAGGCGCTCTTGTATTCGGCGAAAAGCCGGGCGAAGACGAGGATCATGACGATCTTGGCCAGTTCCGACGGCTGGAGCTGCATCAGCCCGAGCGTGATCCAGCTCTTCGTCCCGGCCACGAGCCGGGCGAACACCAGCGTCATGGCGAGGAGGATGACCATGAGGCCGTAGAAGTAGCCCGAGAGCGATACAAAGAACTTGTAATCGACGGCCAGGACGAGCAGGAGGGCGACGAGCGAGACCCCGATCCAGATGAGCTGGCGGACGTGGTAGGCGCCGGGAAGGAAATTCGTCGAGCTGTAGATGAAGAAGACGCCGACGAGCGATTGGAGCAGGATGAGCCCGAGGAGGATCCAGTCCACCTCGCCGATGAGCCGCCGGTCGATCATCATCATTTGGTCGTCTCGAGCTTTGTCGCGAGGTCCTTTTTGTACAAGTCGAAGAGCCGGCCGGCGACCGGCGCCGCCGTGGCGCCGCCGCCGCCGCCGAACTCGACCAGCACGGTCACCACGATCTTCGGGTTGACGCGCGGGGCGAATCCCGAGAACCAGGAATGGGTCTTGACCTCCCGGCCGGCTCTCTTCAGCCGCTCGGCGCTCTCGCGGCTCATCGTCTGGGTCGAGCCGGTCTTGCCGCAGGCGTCGAAATCGGCGACCTTGGCGCCCTGGCCCGTGCCGCCCTCGTTGACCGATCGCCACATGCCCGCGATAACCCCTTCGTATTCTGCCGGCGTGAAGCGCGGCATGGTGCCGGACGCCGGCAGCTCCTCCGCGACGGCCGGCGGCTCGAGAGCCCCGCCGATGAGGTGGGGCCGAAACCGCTTGCCCCGCTCGGCGATCATGGCGGTCATGGCCGCGATCTGCATCGGTGTCACCTGGAGCTGGCCCTGGCCGATGGCCACAGAGATCGTCTCCCCGGGATACCAGGGCGTCTTGAGGGTCTTCATCTTCCAGCCCTCGCTCGGCACGAGCCCCTCTTTCTCGCCGACGAGGTCGACCCCCGTTTTCCGGCCGAGGCCGAGGAGGGAGGCGGCCTGGGCGATCGTGTCGATGCCCATCCGCCGGCCGAGGGTATAGAAATAGATGTTGCACGAGTTCTTGATCGCGTCGCTCAAGTCCATGGCGCCGTGTCCCGGGGCGAACCAGCAGTGCCGGATGGCGCCGTAGATCTGGATGGAGCCTGAGCAATAGAACGTCGTGCTTTCGGTGATCATCCCGGAGCTGAGCCCGCCCATGCTCATGACCAGTTTGAAGATCGAGCCCGGCGCGTAAAGACCGCGGATGGCCCTGTTCTCCAGGGGCGAGTCGGGATCGCTCATGAGCGCGATCCATTCCTTGGGGGTGAACCGGGTGATGAACCTGTTCGGATCGTAAGTCGGGGAGCTGGCCAGCGCCAGGACCCTGCCCGTCCCCGGGTCGAGAGCCACGACAACGCCTTCGCGGCCCTCGAGTGACCGTTCGGCCTCGGCTTGGAGGTCGCGGTCGATGGTCAGGACGATATCGCCTCCCTGGACCGGGTTTTGAGTCGCTGCGGTCGTTCCGTGGACGCGGCCGAGGCTGTCGACGACCTCGTAGACCTTGCCGTCGTCTCCTCTGAGGACATCGTTGTATTCGCGCTCGACGCCGGTTTTGCCGACCATCTCCCCCGGCCGGACCTTTCGGTTAGGGCGAGCCAGGACCTCCTCGGGCGTTTGCTCCTGGAGATAGCCGAGGACATGGGCCGCCAGCCCTCCCCCGGGATAGAACCTCTGGGGCTCGGACTCGACGATGAGCTCGGGCAGCTCCAGCCGGCGGCTCTCGATCGGAGCGACGTCGTCGGGTCCGAGGCCGTCGGCGATGATGATGGGCTCGAACGGCTGGAGGTCCTTGTGAAGGTCGATGCGGCCTCGCAGGGTCGGCTCGTCGATCCCCAAGAGCCTGCAGATCGCCGCGTGGGACGAGGCCTCGTCCTTGACGTTCTCGCGGACCAGGGAGACTTTGAACGAGGCCCTGTTGTCGGCCAGGATCCCGCCTTTCCGGTCGCGGATGAGCCCTCGAGGCGCGGGCAGGACGCGCATCCGGGTGCGGTTGGCTTCGGCCAGGCCTTGGTATTTTTTGTGCTCCAGGATCTGGACCTTCCAGTAATAGGAGAGCGCCAGGAAGATCATGGCGGCGACGATCCAGAAGACGGTGTTGGCCCGGCGCTGGACGAGCGACAGGTCCTCGTAGATCCTGTTTTCGGGCATCAGGCGCCTCGGGAGCTCCGGGTCTTGATCCTCCGCTCGAGGGCGAAGAGGGAGCTTCCGACGAGCGCGGTCACGATGGGCTGGAGAAGGATGAGCCCGCCCTGCAGGTTCACCGGCTTCACCCGGACAACCGCCGTGATGAGGACCCAGAGGAGCATCTCTAGGACCGACATGGCCAGCATGAACAGGGCGTTGCGGGTGAACGGCGCGACGTCGATCCGCCGCGAGATGTAGCCGGTCCAGAAACCGAGCAGGGTCTTGGTCAGCCCGGCGACGCCGAAGACGCCGAGGGAGAACGCGTCCTGGGCGAGGCCGCACATCGTCCCGAGGAGCGCGCCGAAGATCTCGCCCTTGCGG
>JADGNU010000041.1 GCA_017883305.1 Candidatus Aminicenantota bacterium
GACGACATTCGAAGTGACCAACACGGGCGCGGGGGTCATGAACTGGACGGCCGCAGTCATCGCCGGCTCGGACTGGCTGTCCATCGAATCCGGCGCGAGCGGCACCGGCGACGGGACGGTCACCGCCGCCTTCGCGGCCAACCGCACGGGCTCTTCGCGGACCGGGATCATCCGCGTCACGGCCGCCGGCGCCTCGGGCAGCCCCAGGGACGTGACGGTTTCGCAGATCAAGGGCACCCTCCTCCTGACGCTGAGCGGGCAGAGACTCGTCGAAAAGGCCTGGATCATCCAGAGGGAGTACGGCCGGCTCACGGTCACGGTCGACAACCCGGCTTCGGTTCCCGTGGAGACCTACCTCGTCTACCGGCATACCGGGACCGCGGGCGAGCAGATCGTGCAACAGGTCGACGCGGCCTCGGTCACGACCTCGCCATTCATCGTCAATGACACCTTCGTGGAGCCGGGGACGTCTTACACATATCGCGTCGTGGCCGTCGACGTCCTGGGCAACATCCTCGGCCAATCCAATGAGGTCACGATCTAGCATGAATGCCATAAAAAAGCTCCTGATCATTCCCATGGTCCTGATCCTGGCGGCTGCGGCCGCCGCGGAGAACCGGCTCTTTTTATCGGCCGGGGCGAGTTTCCTGCGCCCCGCGGACGAGGCCTATCGCACCGTCTATGGCAATCAGGCGGTCTATCCTGAGCTTTCCGTGGCGATCCGCCTGATCGCCGGGGTCTGCCTGACCGGCAGCATGGGACGTTTCTCGAAGAACGGCATTACCCCGGACCTTGGCCTGGAGACCAAGGCGGTCCAGAGCTATTACTCGGTCGGCCTCAGCTACCTCCTTAGGATCTCCCCCACCCTGTGCCTCGAGGCGGGCGGCGGGATGGCCCGCATGAGCTTCCGGGAGGAGGCCTTCGGCCTCACGGTCGACGGCCGTCACTCAGGCTTTAAGGCGGAAGGGGGAGTTCTCCTGATCCCCGAGGGCGAGAGAGTGTTCATGGGATTGAAGGTCGGCTACTTGTCCGGCCGGGTCCCGGGCTCGGAACTCGTCCCGGCCTCCGACCAGTCCCTGCGCCTCGGCGGCCTCAAGATCGCCGTTACGATCGGCATCCAGCTCTTCGGCAACGATTGATCTCTCCGTTCCGGCACGCGTCCGGCCAGGGTGCCGCGGAACGATTCCCTGTCCCCCTTGCAGGCCCGATAGTGCTATAATCGCCGTCTTATTGCTCAAGGCGCCGTGCCGATCATTCCTCGAGGAGGACCTGCCCATGCGTTTCCGGACCATCGCACACCGGACCGCGACGATCGCGGCCGCCACCGCGCTTCTGGTCGTGGTTCTCGCCGCGACCCCCGGCCAGCCCGCCGGACCCGACGCCAGGAAGGCCAACTACGACCTGGCCTCGCGCTGGACGCCGGCCAAGGTCGGCAAGCTCGTCTTCGACACTGCCGTCACCCCCCACTGGCTCGAGACGGGCGACCGTTTCTGGTACAGCTACGAGACGAGCCAGGGCCGGAAGTGGTTCATCGTCGACCCGGCCGTCCGGTCCAAGAAGCCGCTCTTCGACAACGTGAAGATGGCCGCCGGGCTGACCCGCATCCTCCTCTCCCCCTACGACGCCCAGCACCTGCCCATCAAGACGATCAAGTTCATCAAGAAGGACACGGTCATCCAGTTCGAGATCGAGGTGCCCAAGGACAACGACATTTCGGTCAACGGCAAGATCGTCAAGGCCTCCGAGATCGCCAAGGAGGAGGTCCAGGACAAGGATAAGGAAAAGGAGAAAGAGAAGGAACAGGACACCCAGAAGAACAAGGATAAAGAGGCCGAGAAGCCCAAGGAGGAGCCGAAGACCAAGACCCTGGGCTTCACCTACGAGCTCCTCTCCGGCAAGCTCGCGCTCATCGAGGACTACAAGGCCCCCGACAAGCGGCCGCGCTGGGCCTCGGTCTCTCCCGACGAAAAGACGGTCATCTTCGCCCGGGGAGAGAACCTGTTCATGATGGACGCCGGGAGCTTCAAGCTGGCCCAGAAGAAGGCCGATGACAAGGCCATTAAAGAAGAACAGCTGACGACGGACGGCGAGGAGCATTATTCCTACGCCCGGTCCCTCAACGGCGAGGAGATGAAGGAATACCAGAAGGACGAGAAGGACCGCAAGGACTTCCGCCGGCCGGCCGGCATGATCGTCTGGTCCAAGGACTCGAAGAGAATCGCCCTCGAGCGCAGCGACGAGCGCAAGGTCGCCGACCTCTGGGTCATCAACTCGCTGGCCGACCCCCGGCCGACCCTGGAGACCTATCGCTACGAGATGCCCGGCGAGGAGAACCAGCCCCAGCCCGAGATCCTCGTCTTCGACCTCGCGACCAAGGTCAAGGTCAAGGTCAAGGCGGAGAAGTTCAAAGACCCGACCTTGAACATCTTCACGGCGCCGCGCACGGCTCTAGGCCGGGAGCGGGAATTCCCGCCGCCGGCCCAATGGCTCTCCGACACGACCGACAAGCTCTACTTCGGCCGCCAGTCGCGCGACCTCCACGGCTTCGACGTCTGCGTCGCCGACACGGCCACGGGCGAGATCAAGGTCCTCATCGAGGAGCGCCTCAACACCTACGTCGAGGTCCAGGACCTGCAGCTCCTCGGAGGCGGCACCGAGATGATCTGGTGGTCCGAACGCGACGGCTGGGGCCACTACTACCTCTATGACGGCGACGGCAAGCTCAAGGCCCAGCTCACGTCCGGCGAGTTCGTCGGCCAGGGCATCGAGAAGGTCGACGAGAAGGCCCGCGTCCTCTACTTCGCGGCCTGCGGCCGGGAGCCGGGCGAGGATCCCTATGACACCCACCTCTACCGGGTCTCCCTCGACGGCTCGGGCCTCAAGCAGGTCGACAAGGGCGAAGCTTCGCACAACGCCGACATGAACGACAACGCCCGCTGGTTCGTCGACAGTTTTTCCCGGGTGGACGCCGCCCCCAAGTCCGAGCTCCGCGACGCGGCCGGCAACCTCGTCCTCGAGCTCGAGGCGACCGACGTCACGGCCCTCCTCGCGGCCGGATTCAAATACCCCGAGCCGTTCCGGGTCAAGGCCGACGACGGCATCACGGACCTCTATGGCGTCATGTACAAGCCCTTCGATTTCGACCCGAACGCGAAGTACCCTGTCATCGCCTACGTCTATCCCGGGCCCCAGACGGAAAGCGTCTCCAAGACGTTCGTACCCCGCAACGCCAACGTCGCCCTGGCCCAGCTCGGCTTCGTCGTCATCGAGGTCGGCAACCGCGGCGGCCACCCGTCGCGCTCGAAGTGGTACCACAACTACGGCTACGGCAACCTCCGCGACTACGGCCTGGCCGACAAGAAGCGGGCCATCGAGGAGCTGGCCACCCTCCACCCCTACATCGATATCGACCGGGTCGGCATCTACGGGCATTCGGGCGGCGGCTTCATGTCCACCGCGGCCATGCTCGTCTACCCCGATTTCTTCAAGGTCGCCGTCTCCTCCTCCGGCAACCACGAGAACAACGTCTATAACCGCTGGTGGAGCGAGAAGCACCACGGAGTCAAGGAGGTCGTCGACAAGGACGGCAACGTCAAGTACGAGTACGCGATCGAGAAGAATTCCGAGATCGCCAAGAACCTCAAGGGCCATCTCCTCATCACGACCGGCGACATCGACAACAACGTCCACCCGGCCAATACCCTCCGGCTGGCCGCAGCCCTCATCAAGGCCGGCAAGCGCTTCGATTTCTTCATTTTCCCCGGCCAGCGCCACGGCTACGGCGACATGAGCGACTATTGGTTCTGGTTCCGGGCGGATTACTTCGCCAAGTGGCTCCTGGGCGATTTTTCGCAGACGGTCGACCTCATCGAGCTCCAACGGGAGAAGGAGCAGTCCGGGGATAAGAAGGCCCGGTAATCCCTGAAAGGTGGTATCTGCCCATGACCGACAACACGCCCTCGACTGCGGCAGCCCCGGCCTCCCGGCGCTCGGCCGGCATGGTCGCACTCGTCTTCCTGACCTTCTTCGTCATCTCGCTCATCACCAACGTCATCGGTGCCATCAACGCCGACGTCGGACAGAGCTTCGGCCTTAGCCTGACGTTCGTCGGGCTTCTGGCTTTCGCCTTTTTCATCGCTTACGGCGTCATGTCCATCCCGGCCGGCATGCTCGTCGAGAGGACCCGCGAGAAGCCGGTCATGATCGCCGCATTCGCGCTGGCCTTGGGCGGAGCTCTGCTCATCTCCCTTTTCCCCAGCTACCCGGTATTCCTCCTGTCGTTGTTCCTCATCGGGTCCGGGATGGCCGCCCTTCAGGTGGCCATCAATCCCCTGTTGCGCGTCGCCGGAGGGGAAGAGCACTACGCTTTCAATTCCGTGCTGGCTCAGCTCATCTTCGGCGGGGCCTCCTTCCTGAGCCCATTCATCTATTCCTACTTCGTCCAGAACATCGGCAAGCCCGGGGCCGAAAACAAGCCTCTCATCGGGTTGATGTCGAAGCTCGTGAAACCCGGGCTCTCCTGGGTCTCGGTGTACTGGGTCTTCGCCGTCATCGTCCTGGTCATGATCGGCGTGCTGGCCGCCGTCCGCTTCCCGGTCGTCGTCCGGAAGGAGGACGAGCGGGCCGGAGCCTGGGCCACCCACAAGGCACTGTTCAAGAGCCGGACGGTCATCCTCTATTTTCTGGGCATCTTCGCCTACGTCGGAACGGAGCAGGGCGTGTCGTTCTGGATCTCCAAGTTCCTCAAGACCTACCACGGCTACGACCAGCAGACGGTCGGCGCCCATCGCGTGGCCCTGTTCTGGCTGCTGATGACGATCGGCGGCGTCCTCGGCCTGGTCCTGCTCAAGTTCCTGGACAGCCGCAAGGTCCTGCTGGGCTTCACCGCGGCCGCCCTGGTCTTCCTGACCCTGGCGCTCTTCGGGCCCGGCCCCCTGGCCCTGGTCATGTTCCCGCTCATGGGTTTCGCCGCCTCGGTCATGTGGCCGATCATCTTCTCTCTGGCCCTGAACTCGGTCGAAAGCCATCACGGCTCCTTCTCCGGCATCCTCTGCACGGGCATCATCGGCGGGGCCATCATGCCGCTCATCATCGGCCGTCTGGGCGACATCCTGGGTTTGCGCCAGGGGATGTTCGTCCTCTACCTCACCCTCGGCTACATCCTGTCGATCGGCCTCTGGGCACGGCCGCTCATCACTAACGAAACGATCGCCATGAAAAAGAAGAAGGAGGAGGCGTGAGCGGCCCGGCCGTCGTTGGCATCGACCTCGGCGGGACGAATGTCCGGGCAGGCCTGGTCGTCGACGGCCGGCTGGCCGGCGTCCGGTCGGTCCCCGTCCGGGGCCAGGGCGCGGAAGGGGACGTTCTCGAGGACTTGTTCAGCGCCGTCGACGCGATCATGGGCCCGGATGTCGCAGGCATCGGCGCCGGAGTGCCGTCCATCATCGATCTCAAGACGGGCACCGTCTATGACGTCCAGAACATCCCTTCGTGGAAGAAGGTCCCCCTCAAGGCCATCCTCGAGGAGCGCTATCGGCGGCCCGTCTACGTCAACAACGACGCCAATTGCTTCGCGGCCGGAGAAAAGCATTTCGGCAAGCTCGGCCCGTACGACAACGCCGTCGGGCTCATCGTCGGGACGGGGCTCGGGGCCGGGATCATCGCCAACGGCCGGCTCTACTCGGGCATCAACTGCGGCGCCGGGGAGTTCGGCATGCTCCCCTACCTCGACCATAACTTCGAGGCCTACGCCAGCGGCCAGTTCTTCCGCCGCGTCCACGGGACCTCGGGTCGGGACGCCGCCGAGCGGGCCGGGCGCGGCGACCGGGCGGCTCTCGCGATGTTCGACGAGTTCGGCGGCCACCTCGGCGAGGCCGTTAAAGCCATCTGCTACGCCGTCGACCCCGAGATCATCGTCCTCGGCGGATCGGTCAGCAAATCCTACGGCCACTACCGGGCCGCCCTATGGCGGGCCTTCCAGGGCTACGCCTATTCCCTGGCCAAGGAACGGCTGAGGATCGAGGTCTCCGAGACGGAGAACATCGCCATCCTGGGCGCCGCCGCCCTGTACTTCGACGCCGCGCGCGGCTAGCCGCCAAAAATATTTCCGTCCGGAACGGAAAAAGGCTTGACAGCGTTTTTGTCGCTGGGCTCTAATAACTCGTTAGGGCATCCCTCATAGGAGTCTTATTCATGGCCAAGACGGATTCGCTGCCGACCCGCCGAACCTCGGCCCTGGGGATAGGATTGCTGGCCCTGCTCGTGATCGGGCCCGCCGTCGTCAGGGGCCAGGAAAAGAAGAACGGGCTCCTGGGACCTTGGGCGGGCACGGCCGAGGTCAGCTACGTCGTCACCGGCGGCAACACCTCGACCTCGGCGCTCAGCCTGGGAACGACCTTCTCCCGGAAGTGGACCAGAGATACCCTCCTCTTTAAGAGCTACATCATGACCAGCGATTCGACGACGACGACGCGCACAGCGCAAGGGACCGAAACGGATTTCTCCATTATCGAGAACAAGGTCACGCGCCAGGTCGCGGCGAACTATCTGCTGGCAGGCCAGTACGATCGCCGCATCTCCAAGAACCTCACCGGCCAGGCCGGGATGAGCTGGGACCGCAACCGCTTTGCCGGCGTCGACGACCGGGTCATCGTCACGACCGGCTTCGGCTTCGGCTGGGTCGACAGGCCCCGGACGCAGGTCAAGACCTCGGCCGCCCTGACCTACACGGTCCGGCAGTACGTCGGACAGGACGCGGAGTCGTTCGCCGGGTTCCGCTGGACCGTCTCCGGCGACCAGAAGATCCTCGACACCTCGTCACTGGCGACCCTGTTCGTCTTCGATGACAACCTGAACCGGTCGGCCGACTGGCGGTTTGATTGGGCGAACTCAGTAACGGCCTCGATCTCCAAATCGCTGGCTCTCAAGGTCATCCTGCGGACCTTCTACACGAACGTCCCGGCGCTCCAGAACCTGCCGCTTATCGATCCCATCGGCGACCCGACGGGACTGTTCGTTCTCTACCCCCTAAAGAAGCTCGACACCTTCCTGACGACCTCGCTCGTCATCAATTTCTAGGAAGGGGTCAAATCTACCCTTCGTCACTTTTTCGGCGAAACATTGGCCTCATGGCCGATCAGGGTATCGAAAGTAACGAAGGGTAGATTTGACCCCTTCTTGTTTGACCCCGCCTGGATTTCCTAGTAATATCGTAGTGAATAAAAGTCGGAGGGATCTGATGAAGAAACGATATTGGCGCTGTTTCGTCTGCAACGACGTCCACTACGGGATCGCCCCGCCCGAACTCTGCCCCACCTGCAAGGTGCTCCACGCCTACGTCGAGATCACCGCCGAAGAGGCCCGCAAGATCCTTGGCGGCGGGCCGGAAACGACCATGGCCACGGAGGACTTCCGGGCGTCCATCGAGCGGTTCACTGTCGGCAACGAGTTCCAGGTCAATCCCGCCGCCGACAAGGTCAGCCTGCTCCTGACCGGGATTTTCGAGAACGAGAAAAACCACGGCTTCAAGTTCTGCCCCTGCCGCCTGCGCACCAAGGACTGGGAAGAGGACCTGAAGCTCATTTGCCCCTGCAATTTCCCCATCCATGAGACCTATAAGGGCGTCAAGGACGGGGAATGCTGGTGCGGACTCTTCGTCAGGAGGAAATAATGGCCCACCTGGTCATGTTCTACGGGCGTGAATGCCCCCATTGCAAGAAGATGCTGCCTCTCATCGACACGCTCGAGAAGGAAACGCCGGTCCGCTTCGAAAGGCTCGAGGTCTGGCACGACGAGAAGAACGCCGATCTCATGCGCAGCTACCGCGAAGCCATCGCCCCGAAATGCGGCCATCAGCTCCGCGTCCCCACATTCCTCAACGCGGACACCAGGGACGCCATGTGCGGCGAGGTCGAATTCGATAAGCTCAAGGACTGGGCGCTGCAGCAAGGCTAGCGCCGGTCCGGGTCCCCGCCGTGCCTGCCCGCCAGGAGGGTCGGACGGCATCACGCAGGGAGGTTCGTCGATGATCGAACGGTTCGATCCTCTCAAGGGGGAACGGCTCCGTGTTCTCGATGAGGACGGCCAGGCCGTTCCCGGCCTCGACCCCAACCTGTCCGACGACTTGTTGCGGACGCTCTACGAGCGCATGGTCCAGACGCGCGCCGCGGACGCCAAGGCGCTAAAGCTCCAGCGCCAGGGACGCCTCGGCACGTACGCGCCGAGCGTCGGACATGAGGCCTCCCAGGTCGGTCTGGCCTCGGCCATGTCCCGGGACGACTGGTTCTTTCCCTATTTTCGGGACCTCGGGACCTTTCTCACGCTGGGCTATCCCCTGGCCGATTACTATCATTTCTGGATGGGGAACGAGGCCGGCCTGCGGACGCCCGACGGGCTGAACATCTTCCCCATCTCCATCCCCGTCGCCTCCCAGATCCCGCAGGCGGTCGGAGCCGGGATCGCCGCAAAGTCCCGGAAGCTCGGGATCGCGGTCGTCACGACCTTCGGCGACGGCGCGACCTCCGAAGGCGATTTCCACGAGGGCCTCAATTTTGCGGGCGTCTTCCGGACGCCCAACGTCTTCGTCTGCATAAACAATCAGTTCGCCATCTCTGTGCCGCGGTCGCGCCAGTCCGCGGCCGCGACCCTGGCCCAGAAGGCCATCGCTTACGGCTTCCCCGGCGTCCAGGTCGACGGTAACGACGTCTTGGCTGTCTTCGCGGCGACCTGGGAGGCCCTGGCCGTCGCCCGGAGCGGCGGCGGGCCGACCCTCATCGAGGCGTACACCTACCGCATGGGCGATCACACGACCTCGGACGATGCCGCGCGCTATCGGACGAAAGAGGAGGTCCAGCAGTGGGAGCGGCGCGACCCGTTGGCCCGCTTCCGGCTCTACCTCGGACGCAAGGGACTTTGGGATGAGGCCTACGAAAAGGAGGTCCAGGCCGCTGCCTCGGACCTCGTCGAGAAGTCCGTCGCGGAGGCCGAGGCCCGGCCGCCGGCCTCGGTGGACGACATCTTCGCCTACACATACGCCGAAGCGCCCCCTGACCTCAATGCTCAGCGGGACGAGCTCAAAGCCTCCCTCCCGGAGGGACGTCGATGATCATGACCATGGTCCAGGCGATCAACCGGGCCCTCGCCGGCGAGATGGAGCGGGACGACCGGGTGGTCGTCTTCGGCGAGGACGTCGGCCGCGACGGCGGCGTCTTCCGTGCGACCGATGGGCTCTTCGACAAGTTCGGACCGGAACGGGTCATGGACACGCCGCTCGCCGAGTCCGCGGCGGTCGGCGCGGCGATCGGCATGGCCGCCCTCGGCCTCCGGCCCGTGCCCGAGATCCAGTTCATGGGCTTCATCTACCCGGCCTTCAACCAGATCGTCTCCCACGTCGCCCGGCTGAGGAACCGGACGAGGGGCCGGTTCACCGCGCCGCTGACCATCCGGACCCCGTACGGCGCCGGGATCAAGGCGCTCGAGCATCACTCCGAGAGCACCGAGGCCCTCTTCTGTCACATCCCGGGCCTCACGGTCGTCGTCCCCTCGAGCCCCTACGACGCCAAAGGACTCCTCGCGGCGTCGATCCGCAGCGACGACCCGGTCATCTTCCTCGAGCCGACCAGGCTCTACCGGGCGGAGAAGCAGGATGTCCCCGAAGCGCCCTATGACCTTCCGCTGCGCCAGGCCGCCGTCATCCGGGAGGGCCGCGACCTGACCATCGTCGCCTGGGGGGCGATGGTCCCCGTGGCCCACGAGGCCGCTTCCGCCGCCGAAGCCGGCGGCGTCAGCGTCGAGATCGTCGACCTGCGCACGCTCAGCCCCATGGACCGGGAAACGATCCTGGCCTCGGTCAGGAAGACAGGCCGGGCGCTCGTCCTCCACGAGGCGCCGAAGACCTGCGGGCTCGGGGCGGAGATCGCGGCCACGATTGGCGAATCGGCCCTCCTGAGCCTGAAGGCGCCGGTGATGCGGGTCACCGCGCCGGACATCACGGTGCCCCTGCCGAAAAACGAGGACCTCTATTATCCGAACACGGACCGCGTCCTGCGGGCCGTACGCAAGCTCATGGAGTACTGACTATGGCCAAAGAATTCCGCTTCCCCGACGTCGGCGAGGGCATCACCGAAGGCGAGATCGTCCGCTGGCTGGTCAAGGAGGGCGACGAGGTCCAAGTCGACCAGGCGCTGGCCGAGATCGAGACCGACAAGGCCATCGTCGAGATGCCGTCCCCTTATGCCGGAACGGTCCTCAAGCTCCATTTCAAGGAAAAAGACCTGGTCAAGGTCGGACAGCCGCTCGTGACCATCGGCGCGAAGGGCGAGATATTGGCGGCAGCCACGCCCGCGCCCGCTCCCCTGCCGGCACGCCCCGGGGCCGCTTCAGCGCCGGGTCTCCCCGGCATGATCCCTGCGCCGGGACGGCCCGGTGAGGTCCTGGCGACACCGGGCGTGCGGGCCCTGGCCAAGGGGCTCGGCGTCGACCTCGCCGCCGTCCGCGGCACGGGTTCGGGGGAACGCATCACCGAGGACGACGTCCGCGCGTTCCAGGCGGCGCCGTCCGAAAAGAAGCTCGCGGTCAAGATCAAGGCCAAATACGATCTCTACGGGAATCTCGACAGGATCCCGCTTCGCGGCATCCGCCGGGCCACGGCGAAGAAGATGCGGGAATCGCTGGACCACGCCGCCCATGTGACCCATTGCGACGAAGCGGACGCCGGCCCGATCGATGCGCTGCTCAAGAAAATGAAGCCCGCGGTCGAGACGTCCGGCGCGAAGCTCACGTATCTGCCGTTCATCGTCAAGGCCCTCGTCGAGGCCCTCAAGCTCCACCCGACCCTCAACGCGACGCTCGACGAGGACGAGAACGAGATCGTCCTCAAAAAATACTATAACGTCGGCATCGCCGTCGACGTGCCCGACGGCCTGATCGTGCCGGTCATCAAGTTCGCCGACCAGAAATCGGTCGCCGACATCGCCGCGGAGATCCAGACCCTGGCCAAGGCCGCCCGGGAAAGGACCCTCGACCTGGCCGACCTCCAGGGCGGGACGTTCTCCATCACCAACGTCGGCGTCATCGGCGGCGATTTCGCGACCCCGATCATCAACTACCCCGAAGTGGCCATCCTGGCCACCATGAGGATCGCCGACCGGGCCCGCGTCGTCAACGGGGCCGTCGTCGTCAAGAAGATCCTGCCGCTTTGCCTGTCTTTCGACCACCGGGTCGTGGACGGCGCCGAGGCGGCCCGCTTCACCAAAGACCTCATCCGCTTCCTTGAGGCGCCCGAGAGCCTGCCGCTCCGCGGCGAGTGAGCGGCCCGCCGCCGGCTGTGGTATATTGGCCTTTCCCCGGCCGCGGAGGCGGGGGCCTGGCGCGAAACGATCCATGACTCAAAAACGATCTCCAGCGAACAAGCTCAAGACCATCATCCGGGCGCGGCCCAAGGCCCTCGTGGCCTTTTCCGGCGGCGTCGACTCCACCTTGCTCCTCAAGGTCTGCCGGGACGTCCTCGGGCCGGCCAACGTGACCGCCGTGACGGGAGTCTCCCAGACCTACACGCCCGAGGAGAAAAGGACGGCCCGGCGCATCGCCCGCGAGCTCGGCGTCCGGCATATCCTGATCGAGACCGACGAGATCGCCTGCGCGGCCTTCGCAGCCAACCCGGCCGATCGCTGCTATCACTGCAAGCGCGAGCTCTTCGGCCGGATCGCCGATCTCGCCCGGACACTCGGGATCGACGCCTTTTACGACGCCTCCAACGTCGACGACCTGGCCGATTACCGCCCCGGGCGGCGGGCGACCGAGGAATTCGGCGTCGTGAGCCCGCTCCTGCAGGCCGGCTTCACAAAGAAGGACGTCCGGGCCCTGTCGAAGAGGCTCGGCCTTTCCTCCTGGGACAAGCCGGCCAATCCGTGTCTCGCCAGCCGCATCCCTTACGGCACGCCGATCACCGTTGAAACCCTGGCCAAGGTCCGAGCCGGCGAGAAGTTCCTCCACGGCCTGGGCTTTCCCGTCGTCAGGCTGCGTCATCACGGCGACCTGGCCCGCATCGAGGTCACGGCCGCCGATTTCGCCAGGATCCTGCGGCCGGAAATGGCCCGCCGGATCGCCCGACGGCTGCGTTCGCTCGGCTATCTCTGGACCGCCCTCGACGTCGAAGGCTACCGCATGGGCAGCCTCAACCGGGCGGTCGAGGGCCGGGGCGGGACGGAGAAGAAGCGCCGATGAAGGTCGCCGTCGGCATGAGCGGCGGCGTCGATTCCTCCGTCGCGGCGCTCCTGCTTCTTCGAGAGGGGCACGAGGTCTCGGGCGTCCTGATGAAGCTCTGGCCCGGACCCGAAGCTCCGTCCCCGGTGAAGAGCGCCTGCTATGGCCCCGACGAGGCCGGGGACATCCGGGCGGCCGAGGACGTCTGCGCCCGGCTCGGCATCCGGCTACGTATCGTCGATTGTTCCAAGGACTACGAGGAGATCGTCCTGCGCTATGTCCGCGAAGGATACGCGGCCGGGACGACCCCGAACCCGTGCGTCCGCTGCAACCAGCTGGTCAAGTTCGGCCTTCTGCCCGAGATCGCCCGCGCCTCCGGCCTGGCCTTCGAACGCTTCGCCACGGGCCACTACGCCCGGGTCGAGTGGGACGAGCCCCGCGGCCGGTTCCTCCTCAAGCGGGCGGCCGACGCGGCCAAGGACCAATCCTATTTTCTGTACCGGCTCGGCCAGGCCCAGCTCGCCGCGGTCCTCTTCCCCCTCGGCGAGCTGACGAAGGCGCGGGTCCGGGAGATCGCCCGCGAGGCGGATCTGCCCGTCCACGACAGGAAGGAGAGCCAGGATTTCTACGGCGGCGACCTCGGCGACCTCGTCGGTCCGGGTGTCGGCGACGGGGATATCGTCGACCGTGACGGGCGCGTCCTCGGACGCCACCGCGGCGTTTCTCATTACACGGTCGGCCAACGCAAGGGCTTGGGCATCGCCTCGCGCGTCCCGCTCTATGTCGTCGCCATCGATGGCGCGCGCAACCGGCTCATCGTCGGCCCGGAGAGCGAGACGCTCCGGCGATCGGCAGTCGTCCGCGACTGCGTCTGGGGGCCCTTCGAGGCGCTCGCCGCGCCGACTGAGGTCCTGGCCAAGGTCCGCTCCGGCGGACGATTGGTCCCGGCCACGATCTCGCCTCTTCCGGACGGCTGCCGGGTCGATTTCGCCGAGCCGGTCTCGGCCGTCGCGCCGGGTCAATCGGCCGTCTTCTACGACGGCGATACGGTCGTCGGCGGCGGCGTCATCGCCAGCGCCGCCTGAACAAGCCAAGAAAGGACAGACGATGATGAGCTTAATCGAGTTGCGGACCGATTGTGCGATCAAGCAGAAGAGAGGACTTCACTTCATCCTGGCATCCGTTGTCATCTGGTGCGCTGTGCTGGCCGTTCACCTGACCGACTTGCCGATCCTGACCAAGAATCTGCTGACATTCTGCTGTACGGCACCCCTGATGCCCTTGGCATTCTTGGTATCAAAGCTGATCAAGGTCGATTTCCAGAACAAGGAGAATCCACTGACCAATCTGGGCGTTCTGTTCTCCTTGAACCAGCTCCTTTACCTGCTGATCGCGATGTGGGTGTATCCCACGGTGCCGGACAAGATGCTGATGGTCATTGCGATGATCTTCGGGGCCCACCTGCTTCCCTTCGGCTGGCTGTACCTTTCCAGATCCTACACGGCGCTGGCCATCGTGATCCCCGTGTTCTCGCTCATCGTCGGGATCAAATTCCAGCCAAGCGTTCTCGCGGCCATGATGGTGATGATGGAGATCCTGTTCAGCGTCTCCTTGACGATCGAGAACCGGAAGCTGAAGCGGGAATCCGGCCCGGTCCAGGCTTCCCGTCCCTTCTGATTCGGGCTATAATCGGCCCCGTCCATCATCAAAGAGGAGGAACAGTTATGGCCGGTTATCTCATCGCCTTCGTCGTCGGCATCTTCATCATGGGTGCCCTGGTCGCCCAACGGGACAAGCTCGGCAGCGGCGGCTTCAACGCCTGGCTCAAAGGCAAGAAGGGGCTGCTTACGACGGCCGTCCTGGTCGTCATCGCCGTCGCGCTCCTCGTCCAGGCCCTGGTCACTGTCCAGGCCGGCACGGTCGGCGTCGTCAAGCGGCTCGGGGCCGTGCGCCAGGAGTTCAATCCCGGACTGCACATCATTGTGCCGTTCATCGACCACGTGGTCATCTTTCCGACCTTGAAGAAGACGTACGAGGCCTCCGAAACGCCGCAATCGAGCGAGGCGGACTACCCCGACATCATCATCTCCGCGCTGACCTCGGACGGCCAGCAGATCCGGGTGGGCATGACGGCCCGGTTCATGATCGCGCCGGGCAAGGCCGCCTGGATCGTCCAGAACTTGGGCACCGAG
>JADGNU010000042.1 GCA_017883305.1 Candidatus Aminicenantota bacterium
GGCTGCGAGCCCGGCCGCGAAGAGCAGGAAGACGGTCCCATTGAAGGGATTTCCGTAGAACCAGGCCAGCACGCTGACCGAGAGGAGAGGGACAGCGAGCGCCGTGGCCCCCGCTTTCTTCGTCGGTCGCCAGCCGGCGATCAAGGCGACGATCAAAGCGGCCAGCAGGGCGTGCCAGAGGATGGCTAACTTCGTCTGGTCGTTGGAGATACGGCCTAGGACCTCGAGGATTTGGGCGGGAGTCGGCATGGCTTCTTGCTCCTTGGGCTATCGCGACACCGTGACCGTGGTTGTCGCGGACCTGGACGGATCGCTTTCGGACGTTGCGCTCAATGTGACTGTCGCGGATTTCGAGGCGCCGGGTCCACGGGATAGGTAAACGGTCGCCTCGGTCGAGGAGCCGGCCTTGACCGCGGTGAGCGCGTTGAGCAGATGGGCCGTCCAACCCCGTCCCTCGACCGATACGGACAGCCTGTAGACATCCGAGCCGAAGTGCGAGCCGGCGATCTCGTCCGTCGGGCCGCCGGTGTTGGTCAAAAGGAACGCGACCGGCGCCGTCTCTGTCTTGAGCTTGAGGTTCGATCGGCCCGCGGGCCGGGCCAGTGTCACTCCACGCTGCTGCGGTCCCGCGCCGTCGAGCGACCGGACGGCGAGCGTATAGACGAGGATCCCGTCCTTGTCCCGCCTGAGATCGATCACGTAGAAGTGGAGCCGGTTGGGCGTGTCTTCCCACTCGAACGCGCTCCCCGAATCGAGTCCGGCATGGAAGAGGGCGTCGTTGAGCTGGCGATAGTCGGCGACCGTCCGCATGACCTTCTCGCCGTCGGGTTTGACGTAATCGACAGCGCCGATGTCTTCGGGGTGGGCGTCGATGACCCAGATATAGCTGTTAAAAGCGTTCGGGCCGCCGTTCGCCCCGCGCAGGCTGTCCTTGTTCTTGGCGATGAGAACGCCGTTATCGGGGGTGAAGGAATCGTAGCCGATGCGTTGGACGACCTCGAGGGTGTAGAAATTGTAGTTCGGGGTCCCTGCGGAGAGGGGGTTCGTCGCGGGATCGTCGGAAGGCGTGAGATCCCCCGGCTTGTCGCCGTCGAACCGGACGACGATGCCGGCGTAGGTGCCGGGGAGCGGATCGACGGCCCTGGCGGTGACCTCGGCCACAGCGATCCCGTACTTGGCCAGGACCGCCCGCCCGAGCGAGAGAACGTCCGCCTCGCCGATGAACTTGTTCTCGAGACGGTTGCGGACCATGAGTCCGGCCGGCATGAACGCCCCTTGCATCGGCGGCACGACCCAGCGCATGTGCGGCCCGCCCGGTCCGTTGAAGCAGCCCCGGTCCATCATGTCCCACGTTCCGGCGGCGACACGCCGGTAGGGCTTGACGTAGGGATTGTTGTTGAGGTCGGGGAGGCTGAAGGCGAAGTGGCCGAGCTCGTGGGTGATCGTGCCCGAATTCTCGCCCTGGCGCATGGAGGACAGGCCCCACTGTTGCGAGCCGGCCAGCCAGCTCGTCCATGGGACGTAGCGCGTCGGGACCCAGCGGGGCTTGGCCGGGTTGGGGTTGCCCCACGCGGCCGGAATGTCCTCTTTGGAGGCGAATTTCATCTCGCCGAATTCCTGCCAGACGCCGGTTTCGTCGTAGCTCGCATAAAGGCGGAGGACGGCGTCGAAATCCTTGCGCATGTCCTGGCCGACCGCGGCCGTCCAGATCTCGTCGCAATCGCGCTCCATGCGGCCGTTGGCGTGGCTGCCGTCGGGCGTCTGGTCGTTTTGACCGAACTCGTTGAGACCGTAGGCCCAGATGGGCTTGGGCATGCGGTAGGGGCCGAAGGACTGGACCTCGGTGATGCCGAACCGGCCGCGGGATTGCTCCATCCAATAGCCGTTGATCGTCTGGCCGTGGTTGACCTCGCCCGGCTTCATCCAAAAGTCGGCGTAGAATTGGGGCACCTGTTCGCGGGGGATGGGCTCGATCTGGGGATTGCCGAAGGGATCGGAGCCCTTGGGCAAGGTGATGACGAAGGGCTGGCCGGGGAAGTCGATGCCGACGACGGCCAAGCGGAATCCCCGGGCGGGTTTGAGGGCCGGATCGGCCCAGTTGCGGCCGGGGATGGGATGGTAATCGGCCCATGTCATCGTGTCCTGGTCCTGGACCCGCTGGGGGTCGATCGGACCGGGCGCGGCGCCGGCGGATCTTTGAGCCGGCCCGGCTCCCGCGCTCAAGAAGAGGAGAGAGGCGCCGATGACGCCCGCGATCGCGGCTGCTTGGATCTTGCTGGATCTGGCCATGTGTCCTCCCGGATTATGGTGACACCCAACTAAATACACTTAATTGTCCGGGATGTGAACCATTAAGTGATTTTAGTTGCATGTCACCGGATCGTGCCAAAGCCCTGCCTTGACAGGCGGGCGCAAGGGCTGATATATCAGCGAATTAATTGAACATGTGCCGATTGCGCGATCGTCTCTGCTGGGTCATGGCCTTCTGGGCGTTGGGCATCGTCGCCGTGACGTCCGCCTTCCCGGCGCCCCCCGATGACCCGCGCACGGTCCGGGCGATCGCAGCAGTTCCCGCGGGCGGACCCATCGTCATCGACGGCGTCCTGTCCGAGGCCGTCTGGCAGACCCCGGGTCACGGTCAGTTCACTCAACGCAATCCTTCCGACGGGCAACCCGCGACCGAGCCGACGACCGTCTGGATCGCCTTTGATCGCGACAACCTTTATGTCGCGGCCCGGCTGTCGGACGCCGAGCCCGGCAAGATCGTCGGCCGGCTCGGCCGCCGCGATGAAGCCGTCGAATCCGACTGGTTCGACGTCGGCTTCGACCCCTATCATGACCGGCGGAGCGGATATTACTTCGGGGTCAATCCCTCAGGCTCTATCGAGGACGGCGCGCTTTTCAACGATGAAGAGCTCAATGCGACTTGGGACGGCGTATGGGAGAGCGCTGCCCGGATCGATGATCTCGGGTGGGCGGTGGAGATGCGCATCCCCTTCGATCAGCTCCGTTTCAAGCGGCGGGATGTCCAGGTCTGGGGCGTCAATTTCCAGAGGATGATCAAGCGCAAGAACGAGGAGGATCATTTCGCCTGGGTGCCCAAGGAGCAGAACGGCCTCGTTTCCCGTTTCGCCGACCTCACCGGGCTCACCGGGATAGCCTCCGGCCAGCGCCTCGAGGTCTCGCCGTTCGCTCTGTCCAGGGCGATGTTCAGCCCGGCCGTCCCCGGCGATCCGTTCCACACCGGGCACGAGGCCGGGGCGAGCGGCGGCTTCGACCTCAAGGGCGGCCTCAGCAGCAACCTGACCCTCGATCTCTCGGTCAACCCGGATTTCGGGCAGGTCGAGGTCGACCCGGCCATCATCAACATCAGCGACGAGGAGACGTACTATCAGGAGAGGCGCCCCTTCTTCATCGAAGGATCGAGCATCTTCAATTTCGGCCGGGGCGGGCCGAACGTCTATCGCATGTTCGGTTGGGAGGACCCGGACCTCTTCTATAGCCGGCGCATCGGGCGGAGCCCTCAGGGAAGGCCCTCCACCCCGGGTTTCTTCGACACGCCCGATTGGACGACCATCCTGGGCGCGGCCAAAGTGACCGGCAAGGTCGGCCGCGATTTCAACCTCGGCATCATCAGCGCGGCGACGGCCCGCGAATACGCCGATATCGACCTCGGCGGCGCTCGATCGACGGCCGAGGTCGAGCCTTTCAGCCACTACGGCGTGGCCCGGGGCCTGAAAGAGTTCGGTGAGGGCCGAAGCGGCCTGGGTTTCATCGCCACGTCGGTCCTGCGGGACCTGCGGCCGGGAGCGCTCGAGGATTCGATCTCCCGCAACGCTCTGGCCCTTGGCGTCGACGGGTGGACCTTTCTCGACAAGGACAGGGGCTGGGCCCTGGCCGGCTGGGGGGGCCTGACGACCGTCCACGGCTCTCCCGAAGCCATGACCGCCCTCCAGCTCTCGCCGCTTCACTATTTTCAGCGCCCCGACGCCGATTGGGTCGCGGTCGACGAGAACGCGACTTCTCTCTCGGGCTGGGCCGGCCGCCTCTATGTCAACAAGCAGAAAGGCAACATCGTCTTCAACGCGGCGGTCGGTGCGATGTCACCCGGCTTCGAGGCCAACGATCTCGGCTATCACAACCGCGGCGACATCATTAACGGCCATGTCGAAGCCGGATACAGGGAGCTCCAGCCCGGACGCTTGTTCCGCAGCTGGTCCGTCACGGGGTCGTATTACCGGAACTACGATTTCGGCTGGAACAGGGTCGGGGAGTACGTCTACCTCGACGGCAAAGGAACGCTCCTCAATTATTGGACGGCCGCGATCCACCTCGATTGGGAGCCGCCCAAGTACAGCCATTATCTGACGCGCGGCGGGCCCATGGCCTTCTATCCGGCGGGAGAGACCATCCGGCTCATGCTCGAAGGGGACGACCGCAAGCCTTTCGTTCTCGACGCCAGCGTCCAATACCGCTACCATCCGAGCGGCGGGTACAACTATACGTTCGCCGCGGGCCTGGCCTGGAAGCCAAGCCCGAACTTCAGGCTCTCCATCGGGCCGAGCTACACCTGGCGCTACTCCGAGGGCCAGTGGGTGAGGAGCGTCGTCGATCCGCTCAAGACATCGACCTACGGCGTCCGCTACGTCCTATCCGACATCCACCAGACGACCCTGCCGATCGAGACCCGGATCAGTTGGACCTTCACCCCGCGGCTGAGCCTCCAGGCCTATCTCCAGCCGTACCTCGCGGTGGGGGATTTTTCGGCGTTCAAGGAGCTCCACGCCGCCCGGACGTTCGATTTCGACTATTACGGCAGCGGCGACTCGACGATCGTCTACGCCGACGGCATCTACACCGTCGACCCCGACGGGGCCGCCGGCCCTGCGGCTCCGTTCACGTTCGCCAACCCGGACTTCAACCTGAAATCGCTCCGCGGGACGGTCGTGCTGCGATGGGAGTACCGGCCCGGGTCGATGCTCTATTTCGTCTGGACGCAGCGGCGGGAGGATTATTCCGATCCCGGCGACTTCGAGCTCTGGCGGGACATGGGCGATATCTTCCGGGCCCCGGGCGAGAACATCTTCATGATCAAGTTCTCTTACCGCTTCGAGATACGGTGACAGAGATACGGTGACACGCAACTAAATACACTTAAATGTCCTTACGGGAGGACAGATAAGTGAGTTTAGTTATGTGTCACCAATCTGACGAGGGTGGCGCCCCAGCCGCCGGCGTCGATCCCGGCGTCCCTGAAGCCGGCCACGCGCGAGTCCTTCTTGAGGACGGCGTGGACGATCGCCTTGAGGGTCCCCGTGCCCTTGCCGTGGATGATGCGGATCTCCGCGATGCCGCGGCTCAGGCACACCGATATGTATTCCGGGACGAGGTCCTTGACGTCCTTGGGGCTGAAGGTGTGAAGGTCGAGGACTCCGTCGATGGGCAGCTCGATGGGTCCGCCGTCAGCCTGGGGAAGCGCCTCATCCGCGCGGCTCGTCGAGGGGGATCTCGGGGCTTTCGGCACGATGGGATTCTAGCGCAAAAGAGCCGCAAAAGACACCGGCCGCCGTTTGACAATCGGACCCGACTTCATTAAACTAAGAGCGTTTTTTTGGCCCGCTAGCTCAATTGGTAGAGCAGCAGACTCTTAATCTGCGGGTTGTAGGTTCGAGTCCTACGCGGGTCATTTCGTTTTTATCGGACCTTCCAAAAGACCGCCCCTGAGAAGAGATCATCGCCTCGAGAGGAAAGGCCGCCATGAAGAAAGCCCTCGTTGTCCTGTCGCTGGCCCTGTTCGCCCAGGCCTTGGGGACGGCTTGGGGGCAAGAAGCCCAGGACCCTATCGCCGCCAAGTATGCGGCGCCCCTGAACAAGATCTTCGACCTTTCCGCCCGGTTCGCTCCTCTTCACCCGGCCTTGGGGAAGGTCTACCCGGTGGCCATCGTCGAAAATAGGACATTCCATATCTTTGAGCCGGTCCCCGAGAAGAAGACCTATCGCCTCGTTCAGACGGCCCCCGACACCTTCGATATTCCCGTCGGGATCCGCGCCGCCATGCCCCTCTCTTTCTGGAACAACCGGATCGCCTGTGTCGTGACCGGTGAGGTCTTCGGCCAACCGGACGGCTACGTCTTCATCTTTCATGAGTTCGTGCACTGCGCCCAATGGGAGAGTTGCGAACAGCAGCTCAAGGAAGGCCTGTCGATCTTTCGCGAGGCGATGAAGACCAAGAACTATATGTGGGAGCTTCAATACCCGTTTCCTTATTCGAGCCCGGCCTTCGTCACGACATATTCCGCGCTCATCAAGGCCTGGGCCGCAAACGACGCGGCGGCGGACGAGTCCCTGAGGGCGGCCTTGAAGAAAGCGCTGTCTCCCGCGGAGTGGGAATACCTGACCTGGCAGGAATGGAAAGAGGGCCTGGCCAGATACCTCGAGAATCGCATGCGAGAGGTCGTCGGCCTGGCCGAGAACAAGGGCGGCGGCAACCCGCCCTTCAGTCGGGTCACCTTCTATCGCGGCGGGGATGAGCTCATCCGCTTCCTAGAGCGGCGACAGCCGGGGATCGCCAACGATCTGTTGAAACTCTACCAGGTGATTAAAGCCGGCCCGAAGGCCGCCGCCGATTAATCAAACCATCCCTTACGTTTGAAGTACCACAGCTCGATCCCCGCGAGGGCGATCATCAGGCCGATGACGATCACGAATCCGGACGCGGACCTGGCGCCCGGCAGCCCGCCGACGTTCATGCCCAGCAGGCCAGCGATCAGAGCCAGGGGCAGGGTGATGGCCGACACGATCGTCAGGATGCGCAGGCGCTTTTCCACCCGGTCGTTTCCCGCCATCTGGTAATAAGCGTGCAGATCGTTGACCCGGGTTTCCAGCCGATAGATCCCTCTTTGCGCGATCTCCACTTCGGACACCAGGTCTTGAATATACGCCTTGCGATGAGGTTCCTGCAGGGCCTCGTTGTCGGACGCGTTGAGTCCGGCGATGACGTAGAGCTGATTCTCGATCAGGGACACGAGCTTGTCGACCCGCCAGCGCAGCTCGGTCAGATCGCCGGCGTGGATCGATCCCGGGTCCTCGTTCAGGGTCTTGGCCATGCCCAGGATCTGGTCGCGGACTTCGGTCTCCGCCTGGACGCTCAGATCCGTCAGATCGTCGAGGATCAGATAGACGATCTGGACGAGGTGACTCAAGCGGGGCGCTTTCTCTCCCACCAGGCTCTGCATCAGATCGTTGATCGCCGGGATCCGTCCGTGGCGGATCGTCACCAGCACGGGAGATTGCATGACGACCGTCAGGTAGGCCGGACCTTCCGCCTCGCCGCCGGACGCGGCCGGGAACTCCAGCAGAACGGCCCGGCCATAGGAGATCACTCCCGGAACGACGGCGGAGTCCAAACAGCGATCGAGCATGAGGGGATGAACGCTCAACGGCGCCAGGAATTGCCGCAGCTCCTCGGGCTGGGCGTCTTCAATGTCGAACCAGCTTTCGCCGAGTGGACCCGGCTCGCCGGTTGGCCAGCCTTGCGGAGACGGTTGCTTTTGCAGCTTCCCCGAACCTAGCGAATACCAGTTGATTCTCATCTTAAAGCCCTCTGGCAGTTCCTTTGGCCGCCATTTTAACTTAAGACCCGGGGCCTGTAAACATGGGCATGCCCCGCCCCATCTGCTATCATGGAGGTGCGTCAGCCACAAGTATCCGTCGAGTGGGCGGAGGGATCGTGGACCCTATATCGGACCATGAACACCATCATGCGGAAGGGCATCCCTCTGGCCACGAGGGCCATGGGGCGCCCATGGCGATGAGCCACGGCGGCCAAGCGCCTCATGCCCACGGCGAACACGGGCCGGAGCGGCATGCGGCTGGCGGGCACGGCCAGCACCTCGGTGACCTCAAGAAGAGATTCTGGATCTCCCTCGCCGCCTCCCTGCCGGTCCTCGCGCTGTCGCCCATGGTCCAGGGCTTCCTCGGCCTCGGCGACCGGCTGAGGTTCCGGGGCGATTCGATCGTCCTTTTTATCGTCTCGTCGTTCGTCTATTTCTATGGCGGACGTCCCTTCCTCGAAGGCCTCAGGGACGAGCTCAAGTCGCGCCGTCCGGGCATGATGACCCTGATCGCCGTTGCCATCACGACCGCCTACGTCTACAGCAGCGCCGTCGTTTTCGGCCTCCGGGGGAATATCTTCTTCTGGGAGCTGGCGACGCTCATCGACATCATGCTCCTCGGCCATTGGCTGGAGATGAGAGCCGTTTCCGGAGCTTCCCGCGCCTTGGAGGAGCTGGCCCGGTTGATGCCTTCGGAAGCCCACCTGTTGCGGCCCGGCGGGGCCGTGATCGACGTCCCACTCGCCGAGCTCAAGGCGGGCGACCGGGTCGTGGTCAAGCCGGGCGAGAAGGTCCCCGCCGACGGAGATGTCGTCGAAGGCGAGACCGCGGTCAACGAGGCCATGCTGACAGGGGAGTCGGTGCCGGTGTCCAAGAGAGCCGGCGCGGGGGTCATCGGAGGATCGGTCAACGGCGAGGGCTCGATCACGGTCGAGATCCGGAAGACGGGCCGCGATTCCTACCTGTCCCAGGTCATCGACCTCGTCCGGCAGGCCCAGGAGAGCAAGTCGAGGACCCAGAACCTATCCGACCGGGCGGCGCTCGGACTGACGCTCGTCGCCATCGGCGCCGGCGCGCTGACCCTGTTCCTCTGGCTCGCCCTTTCCGGCAAAGGGTTCGCCTTTGCCCTCGAACGCATGGTCACGGTCATGGTCATCACCTGCCCGCACGCGCTGGGACTGGCCGTGCCGCTGGTCGTCGCAGTCTCGACGGCGATCTCCGCCCGTAACGGCCTTCTCATCAGGAACCGGATCGCGTTCGAGGAGGCCAGGAAGATCCAGGCCGTGATCTTCGACAAGACGGGGACGCTCACGGAGGGACGATTCGGGGTGACGGACCGGCTCGTCTTCGACCAATCGATCGGCGAAGATGCGGTCCTGAGACTGGCCGCCGCGGTCGAGGCCCGGTCCGAGCATCCGATCGCCAAAGGCATCGTCGCGTCCGCGCCCGGGGTCCTCCCGGCCGTCGAGGGCTTTCTGGCCATCCCCGGAAAAGGCGCCCAGGGCCATGTCGAAGGCCGTGAGGTCAAGGTCGTGAGCCCGGGGTTCCTGGCTGAGAACGGGATCGATCTGCGTGATCCGCGGATCGCACGCTTGAGCGCCCAAGGCAAGACGGTCGTCGTCGTGCTCCTCGAAGGACGTCCGGTCGGCGCGCTCGCTTTGGCCGACATCATCAGGCCTGAATCGAAGGCGGCCGTCGCCCGGCTGAAGTCGATGGGCGTCAAGTGCATGATGCTGACCGGGGACAACCGCCTCGTCGCCAAGTGGGTGGCCGAAGAGCTGGGGCTCGACGACTATTTCGCCGAGGTCCTGCCTCAGGATAAAGCCCGGAAGATCCGGGAGGTCCAGGGGCGCGGACTCGTCGTCGCCATGGTCGGGGACGGCGTCAACGATGCTCCCGCCCTCGCCCAGGCCGATGTCGGCATCGCCATCGGCGCCGGCACCGATGTGGCCGTGGAGACGGCCGATATCGTTCTTGTCAGGAGCAACCCGCTCGATGCGGCGACGATCATCCGGTTGGCCCGGGCCACCTACCGGAAGATGGTCCAGAATCTGGCTTGGGCTACGGGCTATAACGCGGTCGCGATCCCTCTCGCCGCCGGAGTGCTCTATCGGGCGGGCATCCTGTTGAGCCCGGCCCTGGGCGCGGTCCTGATGTCGTTGAGCACCATCATCGTGGCCTTCAACGCCCAGCTGCTGAAGCGGGCGGCTGTTCAGTGATATAAACGGCCCGGAAACTCCGGCCGTATGCTCATCAAGGGAGGTTGCTGCCATGACCGAACGAAGAGTCAAAAGTCTGATGACGGCCGTGATCCTGCTGGCGGGCCTCGTCCTCGCAATGCCCGGCGCGGCCCAGGACAAGCCCGACGATAACGCCATCTGGACAGCGTTCATCAGCTGGTTCAAGTCCGCCCCGCTCGGCGGCGACCCGTTCGCCGCCTATGCGGCGAAGCTCGAGAAGGAGGGCGTGCCCGGGACGGAGGTCGAGCGACGCCTGACCACGATCGCCCGGCTTTTTTCGACACATCCGGAGGGTATCGAATCCTTTTATGACCGGACCTACTCCCAGCCGCTGACTGGAAACCCCGCCCGGGACCGGCTTCCCTCGGCCCCGAGCTCCTTTCTCGTCGAGGCCGCCAAGGGGCTCAAGCCCGGAACCGCGCTGGACCTCGGCACAGGCCAGGGCCGCAATGCCGTCTATTTGGCCGGCCAGGGCTGGGAGGTGACCGGTCTGGACATCTCCCAGGCCGGATTGGACGCGGCCGCTGAGAACGCGGCCAAGGCCGGGGTCCGCATTCAGACGATGAAGGCCGATTACAACTCCTATGACTTCGGGGCCGAACAGTGGGACCTGATCGTCATGGATTTTGCCTGGGCCCCCGTGGCCGAGCCGGCCTTTGTCGCCAAGATCGAAAGATCGCTGCGGCCGGGAGGGATCGTCCTCTTCGAACACTTCGTCAACAAGCCCGAGGACCGCTATGCGCCGATGGTCCGGGCGCTCGAGCCGGGCGCGCTGAAGGATTATTTCCCCGGATTGGAGATCCTGTCCTATGACGAAGGCGAAGGCAAGGCCGATTGGGGAGGGCCGGGCTCCCGCATCGTCCGCATGCTCGCCCGAAAAAAGTCCCGGACTCCGGTTCCCCTCACCTGGTGAGTGAGGCGATCGTCTTCGCGATCAGGCGGTTGAACTCATCGGGACGCTCGAGCATGGGATAGTGGCCCATGTGCGTCATGATGACCGCGGCGAAATCGGGCTTGATCTTCCTGTTGGCCTTGATGTCCGTCGGAAAGAGGTCGCCATTGATGGCCCTCATCGGGGCCCGGAGGCGGCGGACCGCGGCGGCTTCCTCATATCCCGCCAGGCCCAGGAACATGCCCTTGGCCGCCGAAGGCGACGTGCCCGACATGCGCTTCTCCGCGTCCGCGACGATCGCGGGATCGGCGTCCTTGTGGAAAAGCATCCCGACCATCATCTTCAGTGCGGCCGGATAATCTTTCTCGAAGAGATCCGCCCTTTGCCGCATCTCCTCGGCCGGGATCCTCTCGCTGAAAGTTTGGAACGTGTCGACGCCGACGACGCCGAGGACCCGACCCGGGAGGAGCAGAGCCGCCTCGACGGCCACGGGCCCGCCGATCGAATTGCCGAAGATAATGACCTTTTTCGCCTTTTCCGCGTCGATGACGGCCTTGACATCCGCCCCGAACTCCGGCATGCCCCATGTCGTCCGGTTGCCGCCCGACTCGCCGTGGCCGGCGAGATCGAGGGCGATCGTCCGGTAGCGCGGGCCGAAGGCCTTGAGCTGGCCGTCCCAAAATCCGCGGTTGGCGAGCCCGCCGTGGACAAAGACGAGCGCCGGCTCGCCCGTCCCGGCGACCGAGTAGACGATCTCGACCCCGTCCGCGGAGCGGCACGTTTTTCTGATCACCTGGACCTCCCTCGCGTTCTTTCCGGCGGCCCCTGCGGCCAGGACCATGGCCATAGCGGCACCCATCAGGATCATCCCGAGCTTGATTTTTGTTGACATCTCGACCTCCCCTTAGTTCTGGTATTAGCGAATTGAGTTGAGTGTCACCGAATTAATGACTAGAATCAGTATATCAGAAAAGGCCGGTGAAGCCCGAACGAGGTGACCCATGAGCCGACATCAGATCCGCCGCCGCGATTTTCTCAAGACTGTGGCCGCCGCCGCGGCTGGGGCAGTCCCGCTTGCCGGCAAAGGGAAAATCCCGGCTTCCGGCTTCGACGCGAAGGGGTTGCCGACCGCCTTGCTCGGCAAGACCGGCGCCACCGTTCCCCGCATCGGCATCGGACTCGGCAGCCGCTTCTGCGCGGTCGAAGACGAGGACAAGGCCCTCGAGATCCTCGAGACAGCGCTCGACCACGGCTTCTTTTACTGGGATACCGCCCACGACTATACGAACAAGACGATCGTCAGCGAAGAGCGCATCGGCCGGATCCTGGCGCGGCGCCGGAACGAGGTCTTCCTGGCGACCAAGTTCGAGGCGCGAACCCATGATGGTGTCATGCGCCATCTCGAGGAAAGCCTGAAGCGCCTGCATACCGACCACATCGACCTGTACCAGGTCCACCTGATCGCCTCGATGGCCGACCTCGACACGCTCGGTCTCCAGGGCGGGGCCCTCGACGCCCTGCGCAAGATCAAGGACCAGAAGATCGCCCGCTTCATCGGGTTCTCCGGCCACTCCGACGCGGCGGCCATGGCCGAGGCGGCCCGGCGCCACGATTTCGACACGATGCTCATCGCCCTCAACCACTATGAGGAGCGGAAGGGCGATCTCGAGGGCGGGGCCATCCCGGCGGCCGCCGCCCGGAAGATGGGCATCATGATCATCAAGTCCGTCCGGCCGCGCGAAACGGTCGCGGGCCTGGCCGCCGCGGACCTCATCCGCTATGCCCTGACCCTGCCGCTCGTCCACTCCGCCGTCGTCGGCACCGACAGTGTCGACGTCGTCCGCAAGAACGCCGCCCTCCTGCGCGATTTCCGGCCGCTCTCTCCCGAAGAGATGTCCCGTCTCACGGTCAAGCTCGAACCGTTCTTCGCCGGCGCAAGCCTGCCCTGGATGCGGCCGGGGTATCGGGACGGGGAGGGGTGTTGACCGGCCGAACGCCTGCCGCCCTGGCGGTTGCGGCCCTGCTCGCGCTCGCCGCTTGCCGGACCGGCGGGCGGGACCTTTCCCTGGCCGTCAAGAGCGACTTCGAAGGCGGCACGGCCGACGGCTGGATCCCGAACGACCCCGCTCACTGGAGAGTCGCCGACGACAGGGGCTCCAGAGTCTACGAGCTGACCGCGCCCGGCACTCCCGGCCCCGTCAGAGCCCCGACTTCCTTCTCCGTCCTCGCCGGCCACGACGTCGCCTCCTTTGAATTCTCAGGACGGGTCCGCTGTGATACGGACCCGGCGACGCCCGTCCGCGACATGTGCGTTCTCTTCCACTATCAGGACCCGACCCATTTTTATTACGTTCATTTTGCCGGGTCGAGCGACGACGTTCACAACATCATCGGCCTGGTCGACGGCGCCGATCGGGTCAAGATCAACGCCGAGCCCGCCGGGGCCTCGGTCTTCCGCCTGACGGACCGCGCCTGGCACGCCTTCAAGGTGACTTCCGACGCCCGGACAGGGGAGATTCGGGCCTATCTCGACGATATGGCGGCACCCATCCTGACGGCCCACGACCGGACGCTCGGCCATGGCCTGGTCGGGGTCGGGTCCTTTGACGATACCGGCGCCTTCGATGATCTGGAGCTCCGGATCCCGGGAAAGTGAATAGGTGTCTTTCAGCCGCGATTTTACCGGCCGGCCCGTTCCTGCTAAAATGGCTTCATGTCCATTCGCAAAGCTTTGAAAACCTTCCTCAACCCGCCCGAGAGCGTGCCTGAGGACGACGCCTGCATTCTCTTCGAGAGCCCCGAGGATCTCGACGAGTCCATCCGGACCCGCGACAAGCTCATGGTCCTCTTTTATGCCTCCTGGTGCCCGTTCTCCCGGGCCTTCCTCTCGACCTATATGGCCCACGCCGCCTCCGGCGATCCCTGTTACGCGCGCATCGTCGTCGACGAGGGCGACCCGGTCGTCGAAAAGTACCAGATCGAGGTCTTCCCGACCGTCCTGTTCTTCGAGAAAGGCCGCCTCGTTCACCGCCTGGACGGCGGGTATCACCGCGGCCTGACCCAGGGCCAGCTCGAGGACTTCGCCCGCCGCTGCGCGGTCAAGTGATCTGATGATCAAAGAAAGGTCGACCTCATGAACAAGCCTATCGCCCTGACCCTCCTTCTCGCCGGGTTCGCCTGCTTTTTCCTGGCGGGTTGTCAGACCAAGGAGGAGCCGCTCCCCGAGACCAACTTCAAATCCCTTCTCAAGCTCACCGCGAGCGACGCCGCCGACTCGGACAACTATGGCTTTGGCATCTCACTCAACGGCGATCGCGCCCTCGTCGGCGCTCCCGGCGCGGACGGCGCGGGCACGGACCGGGGCGCCGCCTACCTCTATCTGAGAACCCAGGGGGGCGCTGACGGATGGGGCTTGGTCAAGACGCTCGTCGCCGAAGACACGGCCGACGGCGATTTCTTTGGCGTTTCCGTACCCCTCTCGGGCGACTACGCCGCGGTCGGGGCGGTCGGCGAGAACGGCTCCGGGACCGACCAGGGCGCCGTTTATCTCTTTTATCGAAACCAGGGCGGAGCCGATAATTGGGGCCAGGTCCGGAAGATCGCTGCCAGCGAC
>JADGNU010000043.1 GCA_017883305.1 Candidatus Aminicenantota bacterium
GCGCTATTTCAATCCCGACGTCTATCGGGCGTCTTTCGCCCTACCGAATTTCCTGGCGGAACGGCTGAAGAAAGGGAAGTAGGGGGGCTTAGGCGCCCAGGGTGCCGTCGTCGCGCCGCTTGGTCAGCGCCGCGAGCATGTCCGCCGTCATCGCGGCTACGTCATAGTCCGGCTTCCAATCCCATTCGGTGCGGGCCGCTCTGTCGTCGATCGAGGCCGGCCAGGAGTCGGCGATGGCCTGCCGGAAGTCGGGCTCGTAGCGCACCTCGAACCCCGGCATGTGCTTGCGGATCTCGGCCGCGAGCTCACCGGCGCTGAAGCTCATGGCGGTCACGTTGAAGTTCGAATGGTGCCTGAGCCGGGCGAAGTCCGCGTCCATGAGATCGAGGGTGCACTTGAGGCAATCGGGCATATACATCATGGGCAGGCGCGTGTCCTCGCGGAGGAAACAGGTGTAGCGGCCGTGCTTGACGGCGTCGTAGAAAATGGCCACGGCGTAGTCCGTCGTGCCGCCGCCGGGCAGGGTCAAGTGGCTGATGATGCCGGGATAGCGGCAGCCGCGGACATCGAGGCCGTATTTCAGAACGTAGTAGTCGCAGAGGAGTTCCCCGGCGACTTTGGTGACGCCGTACATCGTCGTCGGGCCGAGGACCGTATCCTGGGGGGTCATCTCGCGGGGCGTGGTCGGACCGAAGACGGCGATCGAGCTCGGCGAGAACACCCGGACGAGGTTACGGGCCCGGGCGGCCTCGAGGACGTTATAGAGCCCGGACATGTTGACGTGCCAGGCCTTCTGGGGGTTCTTTTCGCCCGTGGCCGAGAGAAGCGCAGCCAGATGGTAGACCGTATCAATGCCGTATTTCCCGATGATCGCGTCGACGGCCTTGGCGTCCGTGACATCGACGAGCTCGAACGGCCCGCCTTCGGCCAGATCTCCCGACGGCCGGAAGAGGTCGGTGACGACGACGTTGGCGTCGCCGTATTTCGCCCGCAGGGCCCGGGCCAGCTCGGACCCGATCTGCCCGGCCGCTCCGGTCATCAGGACTCGCTTGGTCTCTTTCGTCATCGGGGTCGTCTCCGCTCCGGAATTGCAAAAACAGGATGTTATTTATAGCACAGCCGGCTGGGCCAGGCAACAAGATGGGGTCAAACCTACGCGATGCCAGTTCTCCGACTTTTTCAGATATTTCCCAGCACCGCTCCTCCGAGTCGCTCCGGAGCGGTGCTGACGGTCGCTCCTCAGAATCCGCTCCCTGCCGTAGGTTTGACCCCGTCTTCAACTTCGGCTAAAGTGAGAGGGCTAGGAGGCCTTTCCCATGTCGATAACCCTGACCGGCACCGGCCTGACCATCAATAAGGTCGTCCAGGTGGCCCGCGAACGCGTGTCCGTGGCCATCGATCCCGCGGCGAAAAAGCGCATCGAGAAGTGCCGGGCCCTGCTCGAGGACAAGATCCAGAAGAAAGAGATCATGTACGGCGTCAACACCGGCATCGGCGAGCTGGCCAACGTCGTCCTAAACCAGGACCAAGTCGAGAAATACCAGCGTTATCTTATCTACAGCCACGCCGCGGGCTACGGCAAGCCCATGCCCGAGGACATCGTCCGGGCGGCCATCCTCAGCCGGATCAACTGCCACTGCCACGGTCATTCCGGGCTTCGTCCCGTCGTCACGGAGACCATGGCCGAGCTCCTGAACAAGGGCGTCACGCCCGTGATGTGCGAGAAGGGCTCGGTCGGCGCCTGCGGCGACCTTGCGCCGATGGCCCAGATGGCCCTCGTCCCGATGGGCGAGGGCGAGGCCTTCTACAAGGGCGAGCGCCTGCCCGGCGCCGAAGCCCTTAAGCGGGCCGGCATCGCGCCGATCGTCCTCCACGCCCGCGACGGCCTGGCCATGATCAACGGCTCGAACGTCATCGCCGGCATGTCCGCCCTCATCGTCCACGACGTCCACCGCTGGCTTAAATTATCCGAGATCGCCGCGGCCATGACCCTCGAGGTCCTCAACGCTAACATGTTGGCCTACGACGAGCGCATCCACAAGACCCGCGGCTACCCCGGGGCCCTTGAATCGGCGGCCAACGTCCGCCGCATCACTGAAGGCAGCGAGCTCCTGACCCGGCCCGGCAAGAAAGTCCAGGACGCGTACAGCCTCCGCAGTACCCCGCAAGTCGTCGGCGCGGCCCGCGACGCCCTCAAGTGGGCCCGCTACATGATCGAGATCGAGCTCAACGGCGCGGCCGACAATCCCGTCTTCTTCCCCGATGAGGACCTCGTCCTGACCGGCGCCAATTTCCAGGGCGTGCCCATGGCCTTCCCGCTCGAGATGTTGGGAACGGCCGTGACGACGATCGCAGTTTTATCCGAGCGGCGTCACAACCGCCTCATGAACCCGCATCTCAGCGCCGGCCTGCCGGCCTTCCTGACCAAGGGGGCGGGCATGTTCTCGGGCCTGATGCTGACCCAGTACACGGCCGGCGCCCTCATCTGCGAAAACCGCGTCCTGTCGCACCCGGCGGCCACCGGCTCCATCCCGGCCGCCGCCGACCAGGAGGACTTCGTCAGCATGGGCATGACCACGGCCCTCAAGACGCGCCAGATCATCGACAACGCCCAGGCCGTCCTCGCCATCGAGCTCATCGCCGGGGCCCAGGCCGTCGATTTCCGCAAGCCTCATTGTCCCGGCAAGGGGACCCAGGCCGCCTATGAGGTCATCCGCAAGCACGTCGCCCATCTCGACGAGGACCGCCCCCTTTACCCGGACATCAACAAGCTCAAAGAAGTCGTCGAATCCGGCGAGATCCTCGAGGCCGTCGAGCGGGCCGTCGGGACCCTGGCGTGATGCGATGGGCCTAAGGATCGCCCTCGTCACCGGGGCGGGCCGCGGCATCGGCCGGGCCATCGCGCTTCGGCTGGCCGAGGACGTCTCCGGCGTCGCCGTCCACTATCTCAGCCGCCGCGAAGAGGCCCAGGAGCTGGCCGCCGCCATTCGCGAAAAGGGCAAGCTCAGCGCCGTCTTCCGGGCCGACCTGACCAAGAAGGCCCAGGCCGCGGGGCTGATCAAGAAGGTCGAGGAGAGGTTCGCCCGCATCGACATCCTGGTCAACAACGTCGGGCCCTTTCTGGTCAAGCCCTGGGACCAGCTCGAGGTCGCCGACTGGGAGCGGGTCCTGCGGGGCAACCTCCTCGGGCCCTACTTCTGCATGAAGGCCGCCCTGCCCGGCATGCGCAAGAGGCAGTGGGGGAGGATCGTCAACCTTGGCTTCAGCCGGGCCGAGCACCTCGGCGCCTTCCCGACGATCGCCCCCTATGCCGTGGCCAAAACGGGCCTGCTCACGCTGACCCGGACGGCGGCCGCTTCCGAGGTCGGGAACGGCATCACGGTCAACATGGTCTCGCCCGGGCTCATCCGCGGCGGCGTCCTGCCCCAGGTCCGGGACCTCGCCGAATCGCGCCTGGGGAGCTTCGAGGACGTGGCCGAAGCCGTGGCCTTCTGCGCGTCCGACGCCGCGGCCGCCATCACCGGCTCCAACGTCATCGTCTCCGGCACCTGGAAGATGTAGGATGGGGTCAAACCTAAACTTTTAAACTTTTTTCCCGTACCAGTACCTGTCTCCAGCCAAAAAGTTTAAAAGTTTAGGTTTGACCCCTTCTTGATTGACATCTCGAGAGGGGGGCGATACATTCAAATGGTATCGCCACCGAGGGGAGGAACTCATGGTCATCTATCTTTGGATCGCCGCCGCCGTCGTCTTCATATTCTTGTCCGGCATCCGCATCGTCCGGCCGACGCACCGGGGGCTCATCGAGCGGCTGGGGAAGTACAACCGCTTTGCGACCCCGGGTTTCAACTGGATCATCCCCGTCATCGAGACAATGCGCCAGATCAACATCACCGAGATGATGGTCGACGCCGCTCCCCAAGAGATCATCACCAACGACAACCTCAACGCCCGGGTCGATGCCCAGGTCTACTTCCGGGTCAAGGAGGACGAGCCGAGCGTCAAAGCCTCCCAGTATAACGTCAACAACTTCCAGTGGCAGATCGTCAATCTGGCCCGGACGACACTGCGCAACATCATCGGCACGCTGACCCTCAAATCGGCCAACAGCGAGCGCGGCAAGATCAACGACGAGCTCCTCAGGACCCTGTCCACCGAAGCGGCCCGCTGGGGCATCGACATCGTCCGGACCGAGCTCAAGGAGATCGATCCGCCCAAGGACGTCCAGGAGACGATGAATAAGGTCGTCAAGGCCGAGAACGAGAAGATCGCCGCAGTCGATTTCGCCACGGCGCGGGAGACGGTGGCCGACGGCGAGCGCCGGGCCGAGATCAAGAAGGCCGAGGGCGTCCGCCAGGCCAAGATCCTCGAGGCCCAAGGCGAGGCCGAGGCCATCCGCCTGGTCAACGAGGCCGCCGAGAAGTACTTCGTCGGGAATGCCCAGATCCTGCGCCGGCTCCAGGCCCTCGAGACCGCGCTTCAAAGCAACGCCAAGATCATCGTCCCGTCCGACAAGGACCTGGTCAACGTCATCGGCGACATGGCCGGGATCGTTCCCCTCAAAAGGCCGTAATCAGTCGGAGCCGACGAGCTGGATCGCCACTTTCCGTGCCTTTCCTTCGCGCTCCACGGTCAAGGTCACCGTATCGCCGATCTTGTAGCCGTCGAGAGCCGCGAAGAGGTCGTCGTAAGACTTGATCTTGGCCACGTCGATGCCGGTGACGACGTCCCTGATCAGCAGGCGGCCGAAGTTATCGCGGTAGAGGCCGCGCAACCCCTGGTCGTAGGCGCTCGTTCCCTTCGAGACCTCGAGGACGACCGCCCCCGCGATGCCTGCCCTCTGGGCTACCTCATCCCTGACGAACTGGACCCCGCCGATATCGGGCCGGGTGACCTTGCCGGACTGGATGAGCTGGGGCACGATCTTCCGGATGGTGTCCACGGGGATGGCGAAACCGACGCCGCTCGACGCCCCCGACGGGCTGGCGATCATCGTGTTCATGCCGATGAGCTCGCCGGACGAGTTGAGGAGCGGACCACCGGAATTCCCCGGGTTGATCGAGGCGTCGGTCTGGATCATGTCGCGAATCGTGACGTCACCCGCCCCGAGCATGCTCCGCCCCAGGGCGCTGACGATCCCGGTGGTCACGGTGTGGTCGAAGCCGAAGGGATTGCCGATGGCGATGACCTTCTGGCCGACCTGAAGATCGCGCGAGGTCCCGACGACGACCGGGACGAGACCGGCGACGCGTTCGCGGAGCTCGAGGACGGCGATGTCCTTCTTCTGATCGCGGCCCACCAGCCTGGCCTCGACCTGCCTCTGATTGGGCAGGCTGACCATAAACTTGTCGCCCTCGTCGATGACGTGGAAGTTGGTGACGATGTGCCCCAGGTCGTCCCAGAAGAATCCGGACCCGCTGCCGCGCGGCACGGGCTGGTCGGACTGGTAGAAGAAATCCCGGACGTACTGCATGTTCGTGACGTAGACGACCGAATTCCGGCTCTTCCGGACGACCTCGATCGTGTTCCGCTCGTCCTCGGTCAGCCGGAGGTTTCCGGAGACCTGGCCCTGAGGTTCAGCCTGCCCGTTTTCGGCGCCGGTCCCGGAGACCTTGGCCGCGGGCGCGCCGGCCGCCGGTGAGGCGGACATCGCTTCCGCGACCGGAGCCGGCCCTTTGGCAGCGGCGGGCCCCTCTTTATGGGTATCGGCGCAGGCGAAAAGCGCCAGGCTGAGGGCGATGATGGCGATATAAACGGTCCGGTTCATGTTCGATGTCATATTCGCCTCCCTTGGGGCCCCATTATAACACTCATTCCTCGACCCGGACGACCTTGCCGGGCAGTCCGAAGGGCCGTTTCATCATTTCTTGATGAAGGGCTTGGTCTCGAGCGGCTTGGCCGCGTCGTCGAAGAAGCGCTTCTGAAGCTCGGCGGTCACGGCGTCCTTCTTGACCGAGCGGATCATCTCGACCAGGGCGGCCGTCTCCGTCTCGAGCAGGACCTGGCCGAACGCCGCATTCCCGGCGCTGCCGTCGCCGCGGTAGTGGTTGGGCTGGCCGGCGTACCACCAGATGCCCGTGTAGGCGTTCTTCAGTCCGGCCTGTCTCTTCTGGTCTTCGCCGCTTTCGTCCTTGGCCCGGTCGAGGCGCACGAGCTCGGGATGGTGGGCCAGCATGACCGACGTTTCCTCCTCACCGGCGTGCCCGTCGACCGTCGTCTTGCGCATCTTGTCGAGCTTCGCCTCGGTCGCCTCGTCATAGGACGGCTCGAAGAGATAGACGATGTAGTCGCGGCGGGTTTCGAGCTGGGCCTGGCAGAAGAAGTGGAGGAACGGGTCGTTGCCGCCGTGGCCGTTGACCAGGATGATCTTCTTGAGGCCGTTGCGGGCCAGCTCGTCGCACGTCCGCTGCAGAAGATCGAGCATCATGCGGCTGCCGTAGGCGATCGTCCCCGGCTGGTGCTCGGCCTCGAAGATCTGACCGACGAAGTACGGCGGGAAGACGATCGTGTAATCCGCGGCCGCGGCGCGAAGGGAGATCTCGCGGCAGTCGATCAGGTCCGTCCCGAGCGGCAGGTGCGGTCCGTGTTTTTCCAGAATGCCCAGCGGGACAATGCACGTGCCTCCCGATTGGGCCACGGCCCGGGCGAAGTCCGGCGAGGTGAGCTCTTCATAGTGGACGGAAAGGGGCGCCGCGGCCGGCTTGGCGGCCTGCGGGCCGGCCCCGGCCAAGGCCGTCAGCACGACGAGCGCCGCGGCCAGGATAAGACAAGATCTTTTCATGGGCTGGACCTCCTCGGAAGGATAGGGCTCCCGAACTATAGCCACCGCCGGCGGGCCTGTCAACAGGGGCGGGGATTGGCTTCCCGGGTTTGGCGAATTCGGCCTAACATGGTATATTTCCTCGAGAGAGGCCGTGATGAATATCCAATTGACGAAGGAACAGCTGGCGTCCCTGGTCAAGCTCGTCTACCTGGGCAACCGCATGGCCAACGACTGGCGGACCGACGACGTCATCGAGGAATACGACGAGGTCGAGAGCCTCGTCCTCGACGCCGCCCAGAAGCATGGCCAGGGGGATTATGTCGACTTCGATGAGGAGACCCAAAAGGCCATCCCCTCCGGCGAGCTCGAAGAGAAGATGGCCGAGACGGTCGAATTCTACAACGACAACTCTTTCTGGGACCAGCTCATCTATCGCATGGCCGACCGCGATTATGTCCGCAAGTTCGGCGAGGAGGCCCTGGAGGAGATCTACACCGAGAAGGGCATGGAGCGGGAGCGGCCGCTCATCGAGAAGTACGAGAAGGAATTCAACGACAACGGCCTCGACCGCGTCGATATCCGTCGCGACAACTGACCTCCGCCTAAGGGGTATAACATGAATCATCTCATCAGCGCGGGTCTGCTGATCCTGCGCATCGCCCTCGGCGGGATCTTTTTCGCCCACGGCGCCCAGAAGCTATTCGGCTGGTTCGGGGGCCGAGGGATCTCCGGACATGCCGGCTTCCTCGAGAGTCTGGGCGTGCGTCCGGCCCGCCTGCTCGCCGCGGTCAGCGGCCTGGGCGAGTTCTTCGGCGGACTGGGCGTTCTCTCTGGCTTCTTGATGCCCCTCCCGGCCGCGGCCATCATCGGAGCGATGTCAGTGGCCATCATCAAGGTCCACCTGCCGAAAGGGTTCTGGAACCATGACGGCGGCATGGAATATCCTTTTGTCCTGGCGGTGTTGGCCTTCGTCATCGGGCTCGTCGGGCCAGGCCGGTGCTCGCTGGACCGGGTGCTCGGCATCCGGCTCCCGGAACCCTGGACCTATATCGTCGTCCTTGCCCTCACGGCCCTCTTCGTCGGCTACGCCGTGACGCGACAGGCGCCGCGAAAGCAGCCGTAAGATGGGCCCTGGAAAGGTCGTCCTCGGACCGACGCTCCTGACCGAGCAGGATACGTATCTGTTCAAGGAAGGCAGCTTCTTCCGCCTGTTCGACAAGCTCGGGGCCCACGCCATGACCGTCGGCGGACGGACGGGCACGCTGTTCTCCGTCTGGGCGCCGAACGCCGAACGGGTTTCGGTCGTCGGCGATTTCAACGGCTGGGAAGCGGACCGCCACCCGCTCGGGCCGCGATGGGATGGCTCGGGCATCTGGGAAGGGTTCATCCCCGGGCTCGAAAAAGGCGCGATGTACAAGTACCTCATCACCTCGAAGATCGACGGCCGGGCGGCGGAGAAAGGCGACCCCTTCGCCTTCTTCTGGGAAATCCCGCCGCGGTCCGCGTCGGTCGTCTGGGACCTGGACTATGAATGGGGCGACGCGTCCTGGATGGCGGAGAGGAAAGCGCGCAACAGCTACGACGCTCCGATCTCGATCTACGAGGTCCATCTCGGGTCTTGGCGGCGGGTCCCAGAGGAGGGCAACCGGTTCCTCACCTACCGGGAAGCGGCGCCGCTCCTGGCCGACTACGCCAAGGAGATGGGTTTTACCCACATCGAGTTCCTGCCGATCATGGAGCACCCCTTTTACGGCTCCTGGGGCTACCAGACCCTCGGCTACTACGCCCCCACGAGCCGCTACGGGACGCCCCAGGACTTCATGTATCTCGTGGACCATCTCCATCAGAAGGGGATCGGCGTCATTCTCGATTGGGTGCCGTCCCACTTCGCTACCGACGGCCACGGGCTGCAGGCGTTCGACGGCAGCCATCTTTTCGAGCACATGGACCGCCGCAAGGGGTTCCACCCGGATTGGAAGAGCTTCGTCTTCAACTACGGCCGTAACGAGGTCCGGGAATTCCTCATCGGCTCGGCCCTCTTCTGGCTCGATAAGTATCACGCCGACGGCCTGCGCATCGACGCCGTGGCCTCCATGCTCTACCTCGACTACTCCCGCAAGGCCGGCGAGTGGACCCCCAACGCCTTCGGCGGCCGCGAGAACCTGGAGGCCCTCGGCTTCATCCGGAGATTTAACGAGGTCGTCTACGGCGATTACCCGGACACGCAGACGTACGCCGAGGAATCGACGGCCTGGCCCATGGTCACACGGCCCGTCTATGCCGGCGGCCTGGGGTTCGGCATGAAGTGGAAGATGGGCTGGATGAACGACATGCTGGCCTATTTCAGCAAGGACCCGATCTTCCGCAAGTATTCCCATAAGGACCTGACCTTCAGCATGTGGTACGCCTACTCCGAGAACTATCTCCTGCCGCTGTCCCACGACGAGGTCGTCCACGGCAAGGGCTCGCTCGTGGGCAAGATGCCCGGGTACGAACGGGACAAGTACGCCAGCCTCAGGTCGCTGTTCGGCTTGATGTTCACCCACCCGGGCAAGAAGCTCCTGTTCATGGGCGGGGAATTCGCCCAGTGGCGGGAATGGGGCCACGACGAGAGCCTGGAGTGGCACGCCCTCGAGTACGCGCCGCACCGCGGTGTCCAACTCTGGGTCAGGGACCTCAATGCGCTCTACCGCCGCGAACCGGCCCTCCACGAGCTCGATTTCGACCAGGCCGGGTTCGAATGGATCGACTTCAAGGACGCCGATCAGAGCGTCATCAGCTATCTGCGCAAAGGGAGCTCGACCCGGGACCTCGTCCTCACCGTCTGCAATTTCACCCCGGTCCCGCACCGGGATTATCACGTCGGCGTCCCCGCCGGCGGGACTTGGACGGAGATCCTGAACAGCGACGCCCTCGAATACGGAGGGAGCGGCCTGGGCAACGCCGGGGCGGCCGAGGCGCTCCCCGCGGCGTTCCACGGCCACGGCCAATCTTTAAGCTTGACCCTGCCCCCGCTCTCCGTCCTGATCTTCAAGAAGGCCATGGCATGAACCGCCACATCTGCATCCACGGGCACTTCTACCAGCCGCCGCGCGAGAACGCCTGGCTCGAGGAGATCGAGTTCCAGGAATCGGCGGCCCCTTACCATGACTGGAACGAACGCGTCTCGGCCGAGAGCTACGCGCCGAATTCCGCTTCGCGCATCCTCAACCACGAGGACCAGATCATCGACGTCGTCAACAATTACGCCCGGATCAGTTTCGATGCCGGACCGACACTCCTCGCCTGGATGGAAAGAGCCGAGCCTGACATCTACCGGGCCGTTATCGAGGCGGATCGGGAGAGCCGCAAGCGGTTCCGCGGACACGGCGGGGCCATCGCCCAGGGTTACAGCCACCTCATCCTGCCGCTGGCCAACGGCCGCGACAAAAGGACCCAGATCGTCTGGGGCATCCGCGATTTCGAATCCCGGTTCTCCCGCAAGCCGGAGGGCCTGTGGCTGCCTGAGACGGCCGTCGACCTGGAGAGTCTGGATCTCGCCGCCGAGCAAGGCATCGCCTTCACCATCCTCTCTCCCTATCAGGCGGCCCGGGTGCGAAAGATCGGCGACAAAGACTGGACCCCTGCCGGCAACGGCGCGATCGACCCCCGGAGGCCCTATCTCTGCCGCCTCCCTTCAGGCCGGACGATCGCCCTCTTCTTCTATGATGGCCCGATCTCCCACGACATCGCTTTCGGCAAGCTGCTGGACAACGGCGAGGGGTTCGCCGGCCGTCTGCTGGGCGCCTTTTCGGCCGGCGCGGCAGGGGATGAGCTCGTCCATGTGGCCACGGACGGCGAGACGTACGGCCATCACCATCGCTTCGGCGACATGGCCCTCGCGTATTGTCTCCGCTACGTCGAAAAGAACGCGCTGGCCGAGATCACCGTCTACGCGGACTACCTGGAGCGGTTTCCCCCCGTCTATGAAGCGGAGATCGTCCCCAACACGGCCTGGAGCTGTGCGCATGGCGTCGAGCGCTGGCGGAGCGACTGCGGCGACAGCACCGGCGCCCACGCGCGCTGGAACCAGAAGTGGCGGACTCCCCTGCGCGGGGCCATGGATTGGCTTCGGGACAAGGCCGCCGGCCCCTTTGAGCAGGCCCTGTCCGCCTGGGGCGGAGACCCTTGGCGTGTCCGCGACGATTACATCTCGGCCATACTCGACCGCTCGTCGGCGAATATCGAGGCCTTTTTCTTCCGGAGCTTTCCCCGCCCCCTCTCGGCCGAGGACAAGACGAAGGCCCTGAAGCACCTCGAGATCCAGAGACACGCGATGCTCGCCTTCTCCAGCGACGGCTGGTTCTTCGACGATATCTCCAACGTCGAGACGGTCCAGGTCATCCAGTACGCCGCTCGCGCCCTGCAGCTTCTCCGGGACGTCACCGGGGCCGACCTCGAGTCGGAGTTCCGAGGCCGGCTGGCCGCGGCGAAAAGCAACTTGCCCGCGTACAAGGATGGGGCCCGGGTCTATGAGTTGTTCGTCAAGCCCTCGATCGTAGATTATCCGAGGCTCGGCGCCCACTACGCCGTGTCGTCGCTCTTCGAGGATTACCCGCAGGCCATCAAGATCGCCCATTACGATGTGACGGCGGATGTGTGCGACCGCGAGGCGGCCGGCCGTCAGAAGCTGGCCCTGGGACAGGTGAAGATCAAATCGGAGGTCACCTGGGAAGAGCGGACGATGGCCTACGCCGTCCTGCACCTCGGGGACCAGAACCTGACCGCGGGCGTCAAGGAGGCCGAAGGCGACGGGCACTTCCAGAGCATGTGCGCCGGGATCCGAGAGGCCTTCGCCAAGGGAGATATGACGGCCGTCCTGAAGCTTGTCGACCGGCACTTCGGGGACCACAGCTACTCCCTCTGGCACCTCTTCAAGGACGAACGGAGGAAGGTCGTCGCCGCGATCCTCGAGGACAACCTGCAAGCCGTCGACGCCGACTTCCGCCGGATCTTCGAGACCAACCGTCCGATCATGGAGACCATGGTCAAGATCCAGATCCCCCTGCCGGAAACTTTGTTGGGTCCGGCGGCATTCGTCCTCAACGCCGAGTACCGGCGCCTTCTCGAGGCCCCGGAGACGGATTACGACGGCCTCAATGAACTGGTCGATGAGTATCTCAAGTGGTCCCTCATACCCGGACCGGCCGACTTGGCGTTTCTCGCTGAGAGGAAGGTCGAGGCGCTGATGGCGCGATGGGCGCAGGACCCCAAGGTCCCCGCGATCTTGAGATCGGTTGACCGGCTTCTGGCGGCCCTGAAGCCGCTCGAGATCAACATCGACCGGTGGAAGAGCCAGAACCTCTACGTTTCGGGCGGCCGGCAGGTCTACGCGGAAAACGCGAAGCGGGCCGGCGAGGGCGACGCCGCGGCGAAGAAATGGCTCGATGTGTTCGTCGCCGCGGGGAAGAGTCTCCGGGTGAGTCCGGCCGTCTTCGAGCGGCGCTGAGAAGATAAGAATTCGTGCAGACGGAGGTTACCTCATGAAAAGATCATGCCTTGCGGGATTGCTGCTCGGGGCCCTGCTCCTCGGACCCGTCTTGAGCTGGGGACAGGCGCCGGACCTGAAGACGATCAAGCTCAACGAGCCGAACAAGACGAGGGGGGTGCCCGTTATGCAAGCTTTCGCCCTCCGGGCGTCGGTCAGGGAATGGTCGGATAAGGACCTCAACCTGCAGGACCTTTCGGACCTGCTCTGGGCGGCCAATGGCATCAACAGGCCCGACGGCAAACGGACGGCCCCTTCGGCCATGAACGCCCAGGACATCGATATCTATGTCTTCATGAAGGACGGGGCCTACCTTTATGACCCGGCCGGGCATCTGCTCAAACCGATCGTGACCGGCGACCATCGGTTGGAGGTCACGATGAGACCCGGCGGCCCGGGCGCCAAGCCGATGGCCCAGCCCGGTCCCGGCGGCCCGGGCACGCCGGCGCCTGTCCAGCTCTTCCTCGTCTCGGACATCTCCCGGTTCCAGAGGGGAGAGACGGCCGGCAAGCTCGAGATCGCGGCCCTTGACGCCGGCATCGTCTCGCAGAATATCGCCCTCTTCTGCTCCGGGACTGGCCTGGCCACGAGGCCGCGGGCCTCGATGGACAAAGCCAAGCTCAAGGAGCTGCTCAAGCTGACCGATACGCAATACCCGTTCCTGAACATGCCCGTTGGATATGTGAAATGATGTGAAATAAAAAAAGGGAGCGGCTGAACCAGCCGCTCCCTTTTGTGGAGCCTTGTTGATCCCCCGGCTCTCCGGGGCTGACCTTAGTAACTCCGGCCGCTGCCGAAACCGCCGGACCTCGGGGAGTCCGTGCGCGGCTTGGCCTCGTTGACCTTGGCCGTCCGGCCCTTCATGTCCTTGCCGTTCATCATGGAAATGGCCTTGTCGGCCTCTTCCTTTTTCGGCATCTCGATGAAGCCGAAGCCGCGGGATTCGCCGCTGAACTTGTCCTTGATGACGGCTGCCCTCGAGACTTCGCCGAACGCCTGAAAGGCTTCTCTCAGGTCGTTCTCGTTGACGGTGGTGGATAGATTACCCACATAGATGTTCATTCTCGTCTCCTTTCGACGATGGAAAGACTCTTCCGAGCCTTCCCGGTTCTTAAAGATGTTTGAACGCCGTAAAGGAGAGGAGTATGCGACCGATCAGGGCCTCTGGCCCCTTCCTTTAGTCATTCAGATGTTGATAGCTGAGGTTTCCCTTTGCTTATGAACGGGTCTATTATACCACAGTCCTGCAAAATGGGGGAGGATTTACTTATCGCGCCCCTGGACATCTGTCCTTTACGACAGGAAGCATTCCTGCCGGTGAAGAAAGATACGCCGCTGGGCGAAGATCCGGCGCCGGGAGGTGCTCCGGTTCAAGCCCCGCTAGCCGGAGACTTCAGACTTTCTCGTCCGGGACCTCCCCCTCTTGGTGGGAATTCCTTCGACTGACGGCATAGAGGATGCCCGCCGCGGTCAAGATAGCCAGGGCCAGCCCCCCGGCCACCCACCAGGGGTTCTCCTTGACAAAGTCCGTCGGGCCCGTCACCAAGGCCTTCTTGAGGCGGGAATACTTCTCCGAGACGAAATCCTGCATGTCTTCCCTTTTTTCCTTGGCCGCAGCATTGAGCAGCTCCACGGCCGCGATGATCTTTGCGTCCATGACCAGACTCCTTTTGAGATGATTCGGCCCGAACTTCGGATCCGTTCCCGTGGATCGTCTTCCGTCGGTCTTCGCGGGACTCTCGAAGCCGCTCTTATGAACCATGCAATCCCCGTGCCAAACCATAAGCGGCTTCCTCCGAACGATCCTGGCATGCAGCTTGCATATAAGATGCCTTGCATATAAGATGCTGGGTACCCGGGGAACAGGGGCTTCCGGGCCCAGGGGGGAGGAGTTCCGATCGCCCCAACGGGTGCAGGATAATACGAATATCAATAGATCAAGGAGGCTCGAATGAAACATGGACTGAGGTACTGCCTCGCAGCGGCGGCGCTCCTCGCCG
>JADGNU010000225.1 GCA_017883305.1 Candidatus Aminicenantota bacterium
CTCTACGAGATGCGCGTGGCCGCCTTCATCCGCATGCTCGGCTTCCCCATGACCGGCTCCCCCGCGCTGGCCCTCGGATTGAGCCGCTACAAGTACATGTCCTTGAGCCTGCTTAAAGGCGCCGGACTGCCCATCCCGCCGTCGACGGCCCTGATCGAACGGCTGGGAGACCTCGACGAGCACAAGTGGACCTTTCCCCTGATCATCCACGCCTCCCAGGAACACGCCGGCATCGGGCTCGACCGCAATTCCGTCGTGGAGACCAAGACCGCCCTGCGGGACAAGGCCCGGGAGATCCTCAGGACCTACAAGCAGCCGGCCCTCGTCCAGCATTTCCTGCAGGGCCGCGAGTTCAACGTCGGCCTCATCGGCGGCCGGGCCCTCAAGGTCATGCCGCTGGCCGAGGTGGACTATTCGCGGCTGCCGCGGACGATCCCGCGGATCCTGTCCTACGCCGCCAAGTGGGTCGAGACCTCGGTCGAATACAAGCGGACCGAGATCATCTGCCCGGCCAGCGTCGATGCCGAGATGACCACCCTCATCAACAAGACGGCCGTCAAGGCGTTCCGCGCGGTCGGCGGCTGGGGGTACGGCCGTGTCGACATCCGGCTCGACGAGAACGGCGAGCCGGTCATCCTGGAGGTCAACTGCAATCCCTGCCTCGACAGCGGCATGGGCCTGGCCCGGTCGGCGGAGCGGGCCGGGATCGCCTATCCGGAGCTTCTGCAAAGCATCGTCAAGGCGGCGTTCGAAGGCCCGCCCTACGACATGCACCTGCCGATCTTCACCTCACCCAACGCGGTCCTCCCGAGAGGACGCTAGAAGGCACGACTCAGCCGGTCAGCCGGCCGGTATAGGCGTAGTCGAGGGCGAGGGCGATGACCAATGACACGACGTCCATCAGCCTCTCCCCTTCCGCGCCCGGCCGGTAGCTGAGCCCGAGGGCCGAGGCCCTCGCTTCGAGCTTGCGCAGGAGGGCATCGGCCTCGGCGGGGGTTAACACGGACCAGTGGACCACCCGTTCGACGAGGCGGTCGTGGTACCGTTTGAATAGGGCCGTCGCCGGCCGGAGCACCTGTCCCCGGGAGGCCGGAAAGGCGTCGTGGAGACTGTCATCGACGTAGCCCCGGGCATCGCGGCGAAAACGTTCGGCCTTCTTCCCGTAGAACTCGGCCAGCGTCAGGTTCATGCGGTCCACCGGGCGGAGAAGGCGGCAGCGGCGGCTTTCCGGTGCGGTCCCGCGGAGGTCCTTCATCAGCCGGTCGACGTAGAGGAGCTTGCGGATGACGGGCCAGTTCCGGTAGCTCTGCCGCCAATCGGAGCGCGGCGTCAGCCAGACGGCGAAGGTCTCGGCGAAGTCCTCGTCCGGGTGCTTTTGAGCGTACGTGCGGCCGTACGGATAGGCGGCGATATGCCGGACATAGTTGCGGCTCGTCCGGTCCGGCCGGAAAGCGTCCCGGTAGGGCTTGGTGAACGGGCCGAAGATCTGCCCCCAGCTCGGCCGGCGCCAGAGACGGTAGGCATAGTTCACGGCGTGCCCGGCCTCGTGGCGCAGGAGCATCATGATCGTGTGCGGGTCCTCGATGTCGCCGGCCTGTTCCTCCTCGAGGCGGGCCAGCCGCGGATCGGCCAGGTAGAAAGGGACCCCGATGACGGGTGTGCGGTCCGGGCAGCCCCAGCTATCCGTCAGGTAGACCTCGGGCTCGAAACGGAGCCTCTTCGCTTCCATCTCGCGGCGCAGGCGGGCAACGTGGCGTTCGAGCGGCGAGCCCTCGACGGCCAGGGGGAGACCGGAAATACGGGTTTTCAGGAGCTCGAACCTGACGGTTTCCCAGCTCTGGACGAGGGATCGGATGGTCTTGGCGCTCATCGCAGAGTGTGAAAATAAGGCTTGGGGGGGGTCTTGTCAAGGCGGAATTTCCCCTGGAGAGGGGGCCCGGGCCCGGTTCTCTTGAGGAGAAGACCCCTTTTGTGGTAAACTGATTTCTTATTAGATTAGCGGACAGAGACGTCACGGAAGAACATTCCCGCCTGAGAACCCCCTCCCCGAGGAGATCGCTCCGGCGCTGACCCCCGGTCCAAAAAGGAAATCACATGCTTTTCACGGAACTCAGCCTCGATCCCAGGTTGCAACGGGCCATTGCGGACAGGGGCTACACCGAGCTGACCCCCGTTCAGGAAAAGACCCTGGACAAGTCGCTCAAAGGCCAGGATGTGGCCGTTCAGTCCCAGACCGGGACCGGCAAGACGGCCGCCTTCCTCATCACCCTCTTCGCCCACATGCTCAAACACAGCAAGTCATCGCGGCGGAAGGCGCTGATCATCGTCCCGACGCGCGAGCTCGCCGTCCAGATCCAGGGCGAGGCCCTGCTCCTCAACAGGTCCCTGGGACTCGAGATCGGCTGTTTCTACGGCGGCGTCGGCTACGCCGTCCAGTTGGCCCAGATCAAGGCCGGCCCGGATATCATCATCGGGACGCCGGGGCGGCTGCTCGACCTGGCCGAGAAGAAGCGCCTCGACTTCAAGGAGTGCGGCTTTCTCGTCATCGACGAGGCCGACCGCCTCTTCGACATGGGCTTCCTGCCGGACCTGCGGGACCTCGTCCGGCAGATGCCGGAGCGGACGCGCCGGCAGAGCATGCTCTTCAGCGCCACCCTCAACAAGCTCTCGCAGCGAGTGGCCCAGGCCTACCTCAACGACCCGGCCTTCATCGAGGTGACGCCCGAGCAGATGACCGTCGACACGATCATCCAGGAACTCTACCGGGTCGGCAGCCACATCAAGCTCAACCTGCTCCTCGGACTTCTCCAGAGGCGGACGCCGAAGAACGCCTTGATCTTCACCAACATGAAACACACGGCCTTCCTGCTGTCGAAGCAGCTCCAGGCCAACGGCTACAAAGCCAACTTCCTCAACGGCGATCTGCCCCAGGGCGAGCGGCTCGAGATCATCGAGGGGTTCATGGCCGGCCGGTTCCCGCTCCTCGTGGCCACGGACGTCGCCTCGCGCGGCCTGCACATCGACGATCTCGAGATGGTCATCAACTACGACATCCCCCAGGACTGCGAGAATTATGTCCACCGGATCGGGCGGACGGCCCGGGCCGGGGCGACGGGACTGGCGATCACCCTGGCCAGCGAGAAGACGGCCGACCACCTGGAGGCCATCGAGAAGTTCATCGGCCAGAAGATCCCCGAGTTCCCGGTGACGAACGACATGTTCGTCCGGGACATGAGCCTGGAGAGGCTGGCCGGCCAGCACCTCGAGAGGCGCAGGCCCTCGGGAGGGAGGGGCGGCGGGGCGTCCGGCGGACATGACCGAAGGCCGGGCGGAGGACGCGGCCGGCGCGACGCCGGAGGCGGCGGACGGCCCCGGCCGGCGCATTGACACGCGCCGGCCGGCTTTAATAGAATGGGCGCCTGACCCGGGGGGCCCGGGGATCCAGGAGCCGAGGTCGTCCATGGAATTGAACCGGTTGCCCGAATTGGACAGGATCTGCGCCGCGTTCGATTGTTCGGGCACCTGGATCTCGTCCTGCCCCATCCCCTCCGGCCACATCAACGACACCTATTGCTCCGAGTTCGACGAGTCGGGGCGCCGGGTCAAATACGTCAACCAGAGGATCAATCACCTCGTTTTCCGCGAACCCGAGCTCCTCATGGAGAACATCGAGCGGGTGACGCGATTCGCCCGGGAGCGGATCGTCGCCGCAGGCGGGGATCCCGAGAGGGAGACCCTGACCATCGTCCCGACCCGTGACGGCAAGTCCTTTCATCGCACCCCCGAAGGCACGTACTGGAGGATGTTCAAGTATATCGACGGCGCCCGGACCTACGACCGCGTCGAGGACATCCGCCACGTCTACGCGGCCTCCAAGGCCTTCGGCCGCTTCCAGAAGATGCTGGCCAGCCTGCCCGGCGGGCGGCTCCACGAGACGATCCCCGATTTCCACCACACCCGGAAGCGCTACGACGCCTTCCTCGCGGCGGCCGAGTTCGACCCGTCCGGGAGGGCCGCCGGTGTCAAGCCGGAGATCGACTTCGTCCTGGCCCGCGAGAAGGACGCGGGGGTCGTCGTCGACGGCTTGACCTCGGGTCACATCCCCGAGCGGGTCACGCACAACGACACCAAGCTCAACAATGTCATGATCGATAACCTGACCGGCGAAGGCATCTGCGTCATCGACCTCGACACGGTCATGCCGGGCTCGATCCTCTACGACTTCGGGGACTCGGTCCGGCTCGGGGCGGCCACCGCGGCCGAAGACGAGCAGGACCTGGCGAAGGTCGGCTTCGACATCGGCATGTTCGACCGGCTGGCGGCCGGCTACCTCGAAGCGGTCCGCGGCTTCCTGGTCCCGGCGGAGACCGATCTCCTGGCCTTTTCGGCCAAGCTCCTGACCCTCGAGTGCGGCATCCGCTTTCTGACCGACCATCTCAAGGGCGATGTCTATTTCAAGATCCATCGGCCCGGCCACAACCTCGACCGGGCCCGGACCCAGTTCAAGATGGTCGCCGAGATGGAGCGCCAGATGGGCGCGATGGACGCCGTGGTCCGCAAGTACCTTTAATTCGGTGACACACAACTAAATACACTTAATTCCGGGTCTGGTGGGCCTTGCTCAGCAGGCAATGCGACGAACAAGAATTAAGTGTATTTAGTTGTGTGTCACCGCATTGAAGACGGCCTGGCTGATCATGATGTCCTGGACGGCGACGCCGGTCAGGTCGGCCACCGTGATCTCATCATTCGAGGCGC